>SVSB01000072.1 GCA_015064505.1 Oscillospiraceae bacterium | reverse complement strand
TTCGCTAAAAGAAAATGGAGAGATAACCATCCCTTCGATTTCTTTGCTTTTCTTTCCCTTTTTTGCTTCAAATACACAAAAACGCCCACCATCGCTCTCGCGTGATGGGCGTTTTTCGACAGACTGACAGCGGAAAAGCTTGAAGCTTTTCCGCTGTTTTTATACGTTTACGGGCTTTTTCAAAGCCTCTTCTTCGGTCCTTCCAAAGGTTCCGCGCAGCTGTTTTCTTTCTTCGTAACGGGCGCGATGCTCCTCGTTCATTTCGTGGATCACCCGCGCCGCTCTGCAGCGCTTTTCCTCGGTCCTTTTGAACTTGAAGCACACCAGCAGCTCGTGGCCTGCCTCGCATTTGCCGAGAGACATATATTTATAGGGATTCTGCGCAACGAAATCAAAGCAAACGGCGGGCGCTCCGCACAGGGGACAGGCAAAATCCGTCATTTCCCTGTCAGCAATAACGTCGCTCTTTCTTGCGTATATCCTTGCAAAGCCCGTGGGTGAATTGGGACTTGAAGCCTTTTTGCAGAATTTGCCCTCAAGCTCGGAATAATCCTCCATGCCTGCGGGTATATCAAGATGCCTTAAGATGCAGGCGGTGTTCATTGCGTCGTTCAGCGCGTCGTGGGCCTCAAGAGCGGGCTCTCCGATAAGCTCCATTGCGGAGGTAAGGGACATCTGGCGGTTTTCCTTTGCTATCTGGTTATCGAAAATCACCTGCAGATTGTACCACGGCGGGATCATGCTCTCGTCAAGTCCGTGCACAAGAATATTACTGCGCAAAACGGGCAGATCGTCGGGACCCCAGGTAAATACCGCCGCATCCTCGCCGCACCATTTGATAAGCTGCATATAAGCGCTCACAAAGTCAAAGGCGCCCTTAAGCTCCTCCTCCGTTATCCTCGTAAGAGCAGATACCCAGCGGTGCATCTTTTTATAATATTTTGGAGCGACCATCATTTTGAAGGTGTCAAGCACCTTGCAATCCTCATCAAGCTTTACCGCACCGATCTCCACGATCTCACCGTGAAGAGCCACGGGCTTTTTGATCATTCTTGCGGGATGAGGAGGCTGATTCCACTCAAAATCAAGCACTATGTAATTCATTACGGATATTCGCGCATCGCGCGCTCCTTGCTTTTTTGCCTTGCTTGTTACAAGGCTGAAATTCTATTATTCCGGATCGGGATCGTGGTACGGCGTATCTTCAACGCCCCGAAGCCGCAGCTTTTCCACCGTTTTGTCAAGAAAAGGACGCAAGATCCTTTTAAACCACTCCGCATTACCGAACAATCTGACAAGGGTGGGACTTACCGCGTAATAGGCACGCACAAATATCCTCCCCGCAAACGACGGAGCAAGAGTGTTGTCTCGGAAGCGACGAAGCACCCACACCTGCGGACAATCGTAGGAGCCGTACACGCAGGTGGCTACGTAACAGCCGCCAACTCTGTAGGGAGCTTTAAGCGCCTTATCAAACCACGCCTTGATATCAACGGGCAAGGTGTTTTCCTTGTACCCCTCGCCGATGGCAAACTCGTTTCCGCCCTTATGCACGATGCGCATGGCCTCGCACTTCAGCGCCTCCTCCGTAAGCTCGGGATTCAACTCCACCTTCGTTGCCGTAAGATAGCAGCCTTCGGAATCGTCAAGCAATGCAAAGGTATCGAACCACAGGTAATATCTGCCGGTGTATTGATTGTACTCCACCTTCGCCTTGGGAGTAACGGTTCTCGTGATATATCTGTCGTTTATCTTCTGATTGAGCTTATAGCCTCTTTTGGTTCTGTATATCTGCAGCTCCTTTTTATAGGAGGCTCCCACGGGATCGTCGTAGACCGTCATAAGCCAAGTACCGTCGGCAGAGCGTTTTTCAGCGTCCACGTTGAATTTTTGTTTGCAGCTCATGCAATAGTATACCTCGGTGGTCTTTTCAAAGCTGTCCTTTTTCTCCACGAAGGTAACGTATTTACTGCCGCAATGCAAGCATTTATCAGCCGCCATAAGAAGCTCCTTTCCGTCTGAAAAACGAGGTCGATAAAAAACCACACAAGATCAAAAGCCATCCGTAGTATACCATAGCGCCAAAGGAATTGCAAGAGCAGCAGGTTCGCACAAATTCAAATATACTTCCGTTTATTTGCAAGCTGATAAAACGCCACGGCAGAGGCTGCAGCAACGTTCAGCGAATCAACGCCGTGATACATCGGTATCTTCACCGTGTAATCGCAATCAAGTATGGTCTCGTCAGAAAGACCGTCGCCCTCCGTGCCCATAACCACCGCAAGCTTCTCTTCCCTTGCAAGGCGCTCATCGTCAATGGCAAGAGTGTTCTCCTTCAGCGCCATCGCCACGGTCTTATAGCCAAGCGCCTTTATGACGTCAAGGCTTTCGTCCGGCAAAAACGCCCACTCGATCTGGAACACCGTGCCCATACTCACCCTTGCGGCGCGTCTGTACAGGGGATCGGAGCAGCCGGGAGTAAGAAGCACCGCATCCATTCCCAGCGCCGCCGCAGAGCGGATTATGGCACCTACGTTCGTGGGATTCATCACCCTGTCAAGGATAACTATTCTGCTTTTGTTTTCGCAAATCGCCTTTATATCGCGCTGCGGCTTGCGCCTCATGGCGCACAGCATGCCTCTGGTAAGCTTAAAGCCCGTAAGCTGCGTCAGCACGTCAAACTCCGCGCAGTAAACGGGAACGCCCTCGATCCTTGCAAGAATATTCTTGCCCTCGCCCTCAATGTGCTTTTTTTCCATAAGGCACGATACGGGCTCGTATCCCGCGTCAAGGGCTCTTTCTATAACCTTGGGGCTTTCGGCAATAAATAAGCCCTTCTCGGGAAATTCCTTATTCAATAACTGCGCCTCCGTCAGCCGCGCGTATACGTCAAGCTCTGAAGCAAAAAAGTCCGTAATTTCAATAATGTTGTTCATAGTATCCCCGAAGCGTTACACGTTTTTTGTTTTCTCATTAATTATACCGCATCACACTCCATTTTGCAACACGCAAGCATCACGAGTTCTCGGCAGTCCGCTCGGCTCTCGGCAAGTACTAGTCCGTTGCGCGAAAAAAGGAAGATTTATCGCTTGCCCTACGGGCGTGCTTTGCCAGGAGCGACATTCACTACCAACCGTTCAAGTCCTTCCATCCGTAAAAGACAAGAAAGAAAAGAACACCCCTTGGCGTACCTGCTCTATCGCAGGTACGCCAATTTTGCGTTAAAACTCGAACAACAGTTGAATTATCATCAAAAAACAAGTTATTAATTGATTTTAATTTTGTGATATAATATTAGTGAAAGCAGGGCCCGCTTATATTTTCAAAAGGAGACTAATTTATGGCTCACATAGGAATAAAAATAAAAGAACTTAGAAAGAAAAAGGATATGACACAGGAAAAACTTGCGGAATATCTTAACGTATCGTTCCAAGCGGTTTCAAAATGGGAAACGGGTGCGGCGTCTCCGGATTTGTCTATGATCGTTCCGTTGGCTCGGTTGCTTGATGTAACAACCGATGAACTCTTTGGGGTTGATAGTAACGAAGAACTCTTGCGTCAAGAAAAACTGAAAGAAATTTATTATGAAACATGGAAAACAGGCGATATAGAAAAAAGATATAAAATTTCAAAAACAGCTGTCGAGGAATATCCGGGAAATCTTGAATACTTAAAATGGCTCGCAGATGCTGAAGGCTCTTTTGGAATTCTTTGCAACAAGCTTGGTTCAAAAGAACAAATCGAACATTTTGAAAGGTCTGTTTTTTATTTCGAAAAAATTATCGAAGACAGTACCGATTCGCATCTAAAAGAATCGGCTATTCGAGGCATTGTTTTTGCTCTTTCTGATCTTGGAAGACGTG
>SVSB01000035.1 GCA_015064505.1 Oscillospiraceae bacterium | reverse complement strand
GTACGCGCTCTGCGCCTTGCCGTAGCCTTCCATTTCGTTTATCCAGCGGAAGGTGGGCAACGTGTCGATGCCCATGGGTTCCGTAAGATTATTTACCTTAAGCTCTGCAACTTTCATAGTGTCTTCCTCTGTTTTATCGATAATACCCTCAGTTGTCGCATCGGTCTCCTTGATCGTGCCGTTTGCACAGCCCGTTGAGGCTGTCATCAATGCGGCCAAAACCACTGCACCGAAGCGCAAGCTCAATTTTTTAAACATACAACCTCCGTTATTTCACCTCAAACACAGGGCAAGGAATGATATTTGTGTTGTTGTGCTGAACCTTTTCACAATACTCAATTACACCTTTTATATCTTTATCTTTTTGATCTCTTCCGCATAGTACTGTACAAGCTCAAATTCAGATCCGGGCATCAGACGGTGATCGGGGCAAGGAATGAATCCTCCCATAGCTACAAGTCTCTTCAGGCGTTCTATCTCCGCATCCACTGCCGCCTTATCCTTGCGGAGCACGGTCTTGTCCATTCCGCCTACGCCGAGAAGCTTTTCGCCGTACTTTTTGCGTGCCGCCTCAAACTGGTCGCCCCAAACGCCGACTTCAATGGGGAAAAGCACGTTTACTCCGTTTTCGATCCAGGTGGGGATGAGCGATTCAATAACACCGTCGCAATCAAGGGAGATAATATCTATGCCGTGCGCGTGGCAAAGGTCGCAGCGCTTTTTATAATGCTTTCCGCAAAGCTCGTCAAACTTTTTGGGGGAGAGCAACGGTCCGTTCTTGAAGCAGATATCCTCCCAGAAATGTGCATAATCGAACTGCGCACCCGTGGAAAGTGCCTCCTCAGCGCATTTGTACTGCAGCTCCGCATAGGTGTCCACTATGTCAGCAAAAAGCTCCTCGTCCTCGTCGTACATAAGATAGCTCATACCGACAACAGTCGTCATATCACGAATACTGCCCATAACACTACCGATGCCGATACCCACGGGCATATCGGGATCGCGCGTTTCATTAAAGTGCCTGAAGAATTCGTAGTTGACACGCTCGGGCGAAAACTGCATTTTAGGTCTGTAAAGTGTTTCAAAGGCTTCCCTGTCCTTAAGCTGGTAATCGTCCTCCGAGGGAATGGAAACTATGCCCGGCTTAACACGTTCTATAACTCCGGCACCGTTTATTATGCGGTGGGAACCGTCGGGAAGCACCTCAAGCGTTTTTCGCTCAAAACGCGGGAAAAGTCCGTTTCTCGTTCCCGCGAGGCCGTCGCTCCATCCGCAATCCCAGCCGAATATTTTGTTCATCTCGGCTTTTGCATCCTTATTTCCCTTTTTGTGCGCTTCCGCAAGCTCCTTTGTTATGTGTCCCTGCTCTGCCCACTCGTCAAGCAGCTGTGCCCAATAGCCGAAATGTACCGCGGGAAGCCTGTCAACGTCCCTGTAGTGCAGAACATTCATACAAAGTTCTCTCGGTGTCATATTATTATTCCTCCCCGGATTCAAGAAAATCTTTTCTGTAATCAACGCCGAAAAACTCTGCAAGCTCGACCATCTCGCTGTCCTTAATGGTATTGATGCGCGGCAGGTGTGCGGTCAGCATATATATCTGCGCCGCCTTTTCCACCGTCTCGATAAGTCCGAAGGTCTCATCCATATCCTTGCCTGCTCCGTATATGCCGTGCATTCCCCAGATAACAAGGCGGAACTCCTCCATCTTTTTCGCGGTAGCCTCGCCTATTTCGTTTGTACCGCAAAGCATCCACGGTAGTACGCCAACGCCGTCGGGAAATACGACTATGCATTCGGTACACATCTCCCAAAGGGTATGGGTGAGCTTCTTCTCGTCAAGCTCATGAACGTAGTTCATTGCAAGGGTATGCGTGGGATGGGTGTGCATCACCACTCTGTTTTCGGGATCGACCGAAAGCCTTGCCATATGGCTCATAAGATGCGCGGGAAGCTCGGAGGTCGGTCTGCCCCCCCTGTTATATCCCCACAGAAGCTCCGCAGTCCTTCCGTCCTCTGCAATGCGTATGATACCGAGATTGGCCTCAGGATCCTCCTGTACGTTTTTGAAATACTTGCCTGAGCCCGTAACGATAAATATCTTACCGATGAGCTTATCGGCATTAAAGCCTGTATCGATAGTGCGGATGACGCGATCAAGCTTAAGATACTCCGCGACCTCGCCCGTATCCAGCATATAGCTGATATTGCCGCCGTTACGCTCATCCCAACCGAGACGATACATATTTGCGGTCGTTTTTTTCATTTCCTCCACGAAGGGAGCGGTCAAAATGTCCTTCATCTCTTGTTCAAAACCTCGCTCTCGTATTTTTTCACTTCCGAAAGATAATCCGCTTCCACGTTTTCGCGGCGCAGATACTCATCCCAGACGATGCCGAAGGGGGCGGTCTTCAGCTCCTCACTTATTACCATAAGCTCCGTCATCCTGCCCTCATCCTGTAGCTCGCGCATCCTTCCGTTAGGCGACAGGAGCGCGTAGAGCAGCGCCTTCTGCAGGCTTCTCACGCCCGTAACGTAAGCACTGATACGGTTTATGGAGGCGTCGAAATAGTCCGTTGCTATGAAAACGCGGTCAAGCGCATCATTACGCACTACCTCCTTCATTATCTCCTTGGTCTCGTCGTCAAGTATTACTACGTGGTCGCTGTCCCAACGCACGGCACGTGTAACGTGGAGTGCGATCTTTTCATTGAACAGAAGAAGCGACGAGATCTTATCCGAAACAGTCTCGGTAGGATGGTAATGACCGTTATCCATAAGCGGAGTGATCCCCTTATGATCGGAATAGGAAAGGCAGAACTCCGCAGAACCGACGGTATAGCTTTCAAGACCTATGCCGAAGACCTTGGATTCCAGAGTAACGTAGACCAAGGACTTATCGTAAGGAACGGAAAGTATCTCATCAAGGGACTCCTTGAATCTCTTTCGCGGACCGAGACGGTCTGCGGGAATATCCTTATATCCGTCGGGGATCCAGAAATTGATAACGCACGGCTCGCCGGTTGCCCTTGCAAAGTACTCCGCTATGCGTATGCACGCCTTGCCGTGGTTTACCCAATACCCGCGCACCTCACCGTCGGGTGAGGAGAGAGTAAGCCCGTCCTTGACCATAGGGTGAGAAAAGAAAGTGGGGTTGAAGTCGATACCCATATTTCTTTTTTTTGCGAATTCCACCCATTTTGCAAAATGACACGGTTCGAGCTTATCCCTGCCAACCGGTGCACCGTCGAAGATCGCATAGGACGCATGGAGGTTCAGCTTCTTTTTTCCCGGTATCAAGGAGAATGCCTTATCAAGGTCCTCCATAAGCTCGGCGTACGTTGCGGCTCTGCCGGGGTAGTTGCCCGTCGTCTGTATTCCGCCGGAAAGGCTTTCGCCGCAATCAAAGCCTATAACGTCATCTCCCTGCCAGCAATGGACGGACACGGTGACGTTTTTAAGTGTATTCAGAGCCTTTTCGGTATCAACACCGAGGCTGAGGTATTTTTCTTTTGCGTATTTATACATTCTTTATCTCCCTGATATCGCAAGATGCCTTTATAATATCCCTCACATCACAAAGGGGTATTTTTTTATCATACATGATCTGCGCGGCAATATTGCCCGCTGCCGCAGCCTCACTCAGCCCAACGACCACCTTTTTCCCCGTGTATCTCGCCGTAAGAGCGTTAAGATATTCGTCCTTACTGCCGCCGCCGACGATGAAGATACTTTCAAGACTCTTTCCCGTCAGCTTTTCCACCGCCTGTGTACAGCTTGCATACATCGCCGCAAGTGAATGATATATGCAGGACAGCGTATCTCCGATGGGCATATCCGCATCACCCGCCAGCCGATTCACTGCCTCTATCATATTTTCGGGGGCGTTGAGGCTTGGGTGATTAACGTCTATTATTTTTGTGCAGGTGCTCTCCATGGCAAGCCGCATCATCTCGTCATAGGTGTATTTTTTGCCAAGGTTGTGGCGGACGTTCTGAAAAAGCCATGTGCCCATAATGTTCTTCAAAAATCTGTAGCGATGCTCCACGCCGCCCTCGTTTGAAAAATTCTCTTTTCTTGCACAGTCGGACACAACCGCATCTGTATTTTCGGTACCGAAAAGACTCCATGTGCCCGACGAGATGTATGCGCATTTTTCATCGATAGGGCAAGCGGCAACAGCCGCGGCGGTATCGTGCGACGGCGCGGCAATAACGGTTGCCGTAAAGCCGACCTGTTTTGCAAGCTCCCGACTGAATGCTCCTATCCTCTCCCCCGGCAGGGTAAGCGGAAGGAAGAGGGAGCTGTCAAGACCTATTCTTTCTATGATCTCTTCGTCCCAGCTTCGGGTAATGACGTTCACCATAGCCGTGGTGCTTGCTGCCGTATATTCGTTTTTCATAACGCCCGTAAGCCTGTATGCAAGGTAATCGGGTATCATCAAAAAATGCTTTGCCCTTTGCGCCTTACCGCTTTCCGCATCTAAAAAAAGCTGATATACAGTATTGAAATCCAAGTGCTGTATACCCGTTTTTGAATACAGCTCGTCAAAGTCTATCGGAAAGGCGGAAAGCCTGTCCAGCCTTGCATTTCTGTATGCGTATACGGGAAGCAGCTCGCGTTTATCTTCATCGAGCAGAACGTAATCCACACCCCAGGTATCTATGGCGACAAAGGCGGGTATCTTCCCTGTATCCGCGCACTTTTTGATCCCGTTTACGACCTCGCGAAAAAGCGCCTCAGTGTCCCACACAAGTCCGTCGGGGCTGTTTATCATACCGTTTTCAAAACGGTATATTTCCTCAAACCGCAGCTTACCGCCGTCGATACTTCCGAGAATATGCCTACCGGACGATGCGCCTATATCTATGGCTAAATAATACCTCATTGCTCCTCCATAAAAAACTGCAATGATATGCACATACCTTCAGTTTAATAATATCATATCAATTTCAAAAATAAAACAACTTAATTTGTCTTAAAAAACAACCTGATTTGCACTTGACACACGCCCTCTGCTGTTATAAGATAATTTTGGAGGATATGTATATGAATAAAGAAATACTGAGAGAGCTCTCCGCCATAACGGCAGAGGAGCAGGCAATACTTGACGGCTCCCTTGTTATAGACCGCGATCTGTATATGAAAAGCGAGAAAAACGTTATAAACGCACAAAAGCTTATCGACAGCGGTAAGCTTATCACCATACGTCCGCACACAAGGTTCATACATTTTCCCAAGCATACGCACGATTACATAGAGATAGTTTATATGTGCGCAGGCGAAACGACACATATCGTAAACGGAAACACCGTTAGACTGCTGTGCGGAGAGACGCTTATCCTCAACCAGCACGCAACACAGGAGATACTGCCCGCAGGAGAGGGGGACATTGCCGTCAACTTCATAGTGATGCCTCGGTTTTTCGGAAAGGCGCTGGAAATAATGGGTGAGGAGGAGACCCCTCTGCGCCGATTCATTATGGATTGCATTGCAGGCAGAGAAAACACGGACGGCTATCTGCACTTCAAGGTAGCAGATGTGCAGCAGATCCAGAATCTCTTTGAAAATCTTATCATTTCCTTGACGGAAAACGCACCGACCAAAAGAAAAACAGCAGAGCTTACCATGGGTCTTTTGCTTCTTGAATTCATCAATCATTCGGATAAGCTCGGATACGAAAACATAGAAAAAGGAATTCTTATCGACGTTTTCAAGTATATAGAGGATAATTATCGCAGCGGTTCCCTTTCGGAGCTTGCAGAAAGACTTCACTACGATATCCATTGGCTCTCCCGCGAAATAAAAAGAAAAACGGGAATGACCTTCACGGAGCTTTTACAGGAAAAGCGGCTCCTGCAGACGGAATACCTGCTGACTAACTCCAATATCCCCGTCGGCGATATAGCCGCAAGCGTTGGATACAATAACACCAATTACTTCCACAGCATATTCAAAAGCCGCTTTGGAGTATCCCCCAAAAAGCACAGAGACGCAATCAGGCAAAAAAATAACGCAGTATAAAAAATCCGGGCCGATCCTTGGCGATCGGTCCGGATTGTCCTTTATTTCGTGCGGTTTGCAAAAGCCTTGATTGCCTCAAAGGATTCGTCGCTTATGTCGTGCTCTATCTTGCAGGCATCGTCAAGCGCCGTCTCGCGGGAAACGCCGATGGCAACGAGAAACTCCGTAATAAGAGTATGTCTCTCGTAGATCTTTGCGGCGATCTCAAGTCCTGCCGCGGTAAGAGTGATATATCCACCTGCGTCAACGTGGATATAGCCTCCGTTTTTAAGAAGACCCACTGCACGGCTGACGCTGGGCTTGGAATATCCCATCTCCTCGCAAATATCAATGGAGCGCACGGGCTTTCCCGTCTTGCCAAGCACGTATATGGTCTCAAGATACATTTCTCCCGATTCCTGCAGATTCATAGCGCCCTCCGTGGTTTAAACTCGTTAGCTACAGTATAACACTTATTTTTTCGCTTTGCAAGTGAAAAAGCAAAAAAGCGACGGACACAGAGTTGCATCCGTCGCTTTTTTCATTCAATTTCAACCGTAACCTTCTCGTTGAGAGAATTTGCGGCGGCCTTCATAATAAGGCGTATGGATTTTGCTATCCTGCCGTGCCTGCCGATGACCATTCCCATATCGGAAGGGGCAACCTTGAGGGTGAGGAGAACTTCGCCGTTTTCCTTTCTTTCCTCGGTCACTTCCACGCTGTCGGGATTGTCAACTATGGCTTTGGCAATGTCGGCAAGAACATCCTTGAGTATAATCATTATGTTCCCAACTTTGCCGGACGGCAAATCCTTTCTTACTCGATAATGCCGCTCTTCTTGAGAAGTGCGCGAACAGTATCGGTGGGCTGAGCACCGTTCTTGATCCAGGTCTTAGCCTTGTCAGCGTCGATCTTTACGGTCTCGGGATTGGTAAGGGGATCAAAGTAACCGATCTCCTCGATGAAGCGACCGTCGCGGGGGCTGCGGCTGTCAGCAACGATAACTCTGTAGCTGGGAGCCTTCTTCTTTCCGATTCTGGTAAGTCTGATTTTTACTGCCATGATTTTTTCCTCCAAAAATTATGAAATTGTTTTTATTTTTAATTTTATAAAAATCCGTTATTAAAACGGCATTTTCATCATATTACGGAACTTTCTGCTTCCCTTGCCCGTGAACTGCTTCATCAGCTTGTTCATCTGATCGAACTGCTTCAGCAGTCGGTTTATCTCCTCAACGGTGGTTCCGCTTCCCGCCGCAATTCTCTTTTTGCGGGAGGAGTTTATTATCTCGGGCTTTTCCCTTTCGCGAGGGGTCATGGAGAGTATAATGGCCTTGGTTCTGTCCATTGCCTTCTCGTCTATCTTTGCATCCTTAAGCGCGCCCGCCTTCATACCGGGGATCATACCCGCAATCTGCTCAAGGCTTCCCATATCCTTCAGCTGATCAAGCTGATCCAGATAATCGGAAAGAGTGAAGCGCGAGGAACGGAGCTTTTCTTCAAGCTCTGCCGCCTTCTTCTCGTCAAATGCCTGCTCCGCCTTCTCTATCAGCGTAAGCACGTCACCCATACCGAGAATGCGGGATGCAAGTCTGTCGGGGTGGAAGGGCTCCAGCATATCAAGCTTTTCGCCAACGCCGATAAACTTGATGGGCTTGCCCGTTATATAACGCACGGAAAGAGCGGCACCGCCGCGGGTATCTCCGTCCATCTTGGTGAGGATAACGCCCGTAATGTCAAGGCGCTCGTTAAAGCTCTTTGCAACGTTTACGGCGTCCTGACCCGTCATTGCGTCAACAACGAGAAGGATCTCCGTGGGGCACGTTGCAGCCTTGATGTCCTCAAGCTCCTGCATCAGTCCGTCGTCCACGTGGAGACGGCCCGCAGTATCGATGAACACCATATCGTTGCACTGGCGCTTTGCGTGCTCAAGACCCGCTTTGGCAATATCAACGGCAGGCAGATCCGTTCCCATGGAGAAAACGGGAACGCCCACGGCTTCTCCCACCGTCTTCAGCTGATCGACAGCCGCGGGACGGTAGATATCGCAGGCAACGAGCAGAGGGCTTTTGCCCTTCTTTTTGAAGTACGAGGCAAGCTTTGCGGTGTGGGTGGTTTTACCCGCGCCCTGAAGACCGCACATAAGCACCACCGTGGGGGGCTTTGGAGAGATCTCCAGCTTGGAGTTCTCTCCGCCCATAATGGCGATGAGCTCCTCGTTTACTATTTTTACTATCTGCTGTGCGGGAAGCAGACTTTCAAGAACGTCTGCACCAACCGCACGCTCTGTAACTCTTGAAACAAACTCGCGGACTACCTTGAAGTTAACGTCCGCCTCAAGCAGCGCAAGCTTGACCTCACGCATACCCTCGCGTACGTCGGCTTCCGTAAGCTTTCCCTTACTGCGGAATCGCTTGAAGGCACCGGCGAGCTTATCGGTAAGACTTTGAAACATATTCTATCCTTTGCTCACTTTTGTGTGTATGCCGCCATGATGGTCGATACGGCATCCCTGAGCCTTTCGGCATCCGTTTTTCTTCCTTCCCCTTCCAGCGCATCGGCAACGCCGCAAACGCTCTTAACTGCCGAAGAGAGCGCCTCGCCCCTTTCGCGGTGCTCACCGCAAAGGCCAAGCCTTTCCTCAAGAAAAAGCAGCTGCTTTTCCCCTCTCTTTATAGCGGCACGCACACCCTGACGGGTAAGACCGCGTCCCTCCGCTATCTCGGCAAGGGAAAGATCCTCAAAATAATAAGCGGTAAGAATATCCCTTTGATCCTCGGGCAGGGTGTTGCCGTAAAAATCAAGCAGATATCCGATACCAAGGTCCTTTACGTACATCGTTTTACTCCGAAAAACAACTGTAAACGGATTTGCTTTACAATAATAGCATAAGCACCTGCGGAAGTCAATAGTTTTTTGAAAAAAATTATGTTGATTTCTTGCGCGCTATACTTTATAATAAATATGTATGCAAAATTCTCAAGAAACGGAGCCGCCATGCTGAAAAATCTTTTCCCCAAGCTGAAGGAAGCGCTTATATCCGTACTTCCCGTTTCCCTGATAGTCCTTTTGCTCGGTCTTACGCCGCTGACGGGACTGACTTTAAAGGAGACCGTCGTGTTTTCCGTCTCCGCTTTATTTCTTATCGGGGGCATCGGACTGTTCAATCTTGGCGCCGACCTTGCCATGACCCCCATAGGTGAGCACACAGGCTCGGGTCTTACAAAAATGCGCAAGGTGGGTCTGCTTCTTTCCGTTTGCTTCGTTATGGGTCTTCTCATTACCGTTGCGGAGCCCGATCTTACGGTGCTTGCCGAGCAGGTAAGCGCAGTTATAGATCCCACCGCGCTGATCTTTACCGTGGGCATAGGCGTTGGACTTTTCCTTGTTTGTGCCGTGGCTAAGATAGTTTATAAAAAGAATCTTTCCGCACTGCTTATGTTCTTCTACATGGTGCTTTTTGCCTTCTGTGCTCTGCTCATAGAAAGCGGGAAAAGCGAGTTTTTGCCCGTTTCCTTCGATTCGGGCGGAGTTACCACGGGCCCCATCACAGTTCCATTCATTATGGCTCTCGGCGTTGGTATCGCTTCCACCCTCGGCGGAAGCAATTCGGGAGAAAACAGCTTCGGTCTCGTGGCGCTGTGCTCCATCGGCCCCATGCTTGCGGTTGCAGTGCTTTCCCTTTCCGCAGGCGGCGAGCTTACGTATGAGCTGCCCGATTATTCGGTAGCCGACGATATATTCGGTGCAGTCTTTACGACACTTGCACACACTGCGGAGGAGGTCGCGATCGCCCTCGGGCTTATCGTTGCGTTCTTCCTCGTTCTGCAGTTCACCGTGCTTAAGCTCCCCAAAAAGAAGCTTCTGCGTATTCTCGTTGGTGTTATATATACCTTTATCGGTCTCGTGGTCTTCCTTACGGCGGTAAACATCGGCTTTATGCCCATCGGCTTCCGTCTCGGCGAGGAGATGACGAAAGCGGGCAATATCGTTCTTACGGTATTCGGCGTGCTTATCGGCGCCGTTACGGTACTTGCGGAGCCTGCGGTACACGTACTTAACAAGCAGGTTGAGGAGATCACGGGCGGTACCGTATCCAAGCGCTCAATGATGATCGCCCTTTCCCTTGGTGTTGGCGCTTCCATCGGACTTTCCGTTGTACGCATAATATTCGATTTCTCTATCCTCTACTATCTCGTTCCGGGTTATCTTATCGCACTCGGCCTTTCACTGTGCGTTCCCGGTATTTACACCGCCATCGCCTTCGACTCCGGCGGAGTTGCAAGCGGACCTCTTACCTCCAGCTTCGTGCTTCCCCTTGCCGTTGGCATCTGTAACACTCTCCACGGTCCTTCGGAGATACTTGAGCTTGCCTTCGGAGTCGTTGCCATGGTTGCCATGACCCCTCTCATAACCATCCAGACCCTCGGCTTCCGGGCTATCGTGGCGCGTAAGGTGCGCGAGAAGATCGCAATGAAGCGCATCCTTGACGCGGAAGACGAGCAGATAATCTACTTCTCATAAGGAGGATAGTATGCCGGAAACCCTAAAACCGGGCAGAGCCGTGCGTGTGCGCCGCCGCCCAACTCATAAGATCACGGAAAACAAGCTGGAGCTTCTTATCACCGTAGTAAACCGCAGCAAGGCGGAGTTCTTTGCGGACCTTATCCAGTCCTTTGACGTAAATATGCAATTCGTTGCTCTGGGCGAAGGAACCGCAGACGCCGATATGCTGAACCTTCTTGGTCTTGCAAGCTCCGAGAAAGCGATAATTTTCAGCGTTATAAGAAGCGATAACGTGTTAAAGGCACTTGCAAAAATCGAAAAAACGTTCAAAACCGTCAAAAACGGCAAGGGCATTGCGTATACGATACCCATGTCGTCCGTTATCGGAGTTTCCGTATTCGGATTTTTAAGTAATAACCGTATGACGGTGAAGGAGGAAAAGTGATGCAGCAGGAAAAATACGAGATGATACTTTGCGTCGTAAACGCAGGCTTTACCGATACCGTAATGGATGCGGCAAAGGCCGCAGGCGCGGGCGGCGGAACCGTTATCCACGGCAGAGGCACCGCAAATAAGGAAGCGGAGCAGTTTTTCAAAATATCCATTCAGCCGGAGAAGGATATCGTTATGCTGATAGTTCCCGCGCGCATAAAGGATAAAGTACTCCACGCCATATACAAGAATGCGGGACTTGACTCCGCGGGTCAGGGCATTGCATTCTCCGTTCCCGTAAATCACACGGTAGGACTTTCCGCCCCCGTGGAAAAAAATACAAATGAGGAGGAAGGCAATGAAGTTAACGCTTAAAGCGATACTCTTGCTGTCGTGTGCTACTATGATGTTTTGTTCATGTAATGATAACGTGCCGAAAACGGAACTACAAGGTACCACGGACGCCGTGACCACGGCTCCCGTTACCGACGCACCGGTGACCGAAGCGCCCCTCACCGAGATCGATGCGGGGCTTAAAAGCAGCAACGATTATATGACCAATCCCTACAGCTCCATAACCAAGATCGGCGACCCGTTCATTCTTGCCGACGGTGGAAAATACTATATGTACGCGACCTCCGCGGGCATCGGCTTCAAATGCTGGGTGTCTGATTCCCTTACCTCCTGGAGCGAGGCAGGTATGGCTTACGAAAGAAGCGCCGATACCTTTGGCGTGAGAAACTACTGGGCGCCCGAGGTATATAAGTATAACGGCACGTACTATATGGTATTCTCCGCCATAGACGGGAACAATGTGTACCACATCGGTATCGCATCCTCGGATTCTCCTACGGGTCCCTTCAAGGACTGCCTTGGCGGAAAGCCTCTTTACAGCACCGGCTACAGCATTATAGACGCCAGCCTGTTCTTTGACGACGACGGCAGGATCTATATGTACTATTCCCGCGATTGCTCCGAAAACGTCATCAACGGCAAGCACGTCAGCCAGTCCTACGGCATTGAGGTTGCATCCGACCTTATGTCCGTTATAGGCGAGCCCGTTCTGCTTACCACCCCCGACGTTGCCTGGGAGCTTAAAACCGGCAACTACATCTGGAACGAGGGCCCCTGCGTGCTTAAGCATAACGGAACCTACTACCTTATGTACTCCGCAAACGGCTATGCAACGAACAGCTACAGCGTTGGCTACGCAACCTCCGACAGCCCTCTCGGCAAATACACGAAATCCGCCACCAATCCCATAATTCAGGGTGACGGTGTTAAGCTTTCCGGCACAGGACACAACAATTACTTTTACTCCCCCGACGGAACGGAGGTATACACGGTATACCACGCCCATACCGACCCGAAGAACCCCAGCGGAAACAGAACTCCCTGCATTGATAAGCTGGTATTCGGAGACGACGGCGAGCTCTACTGCTTTGGTCCCACCGCCGGCAGAGTTCCCCTCCCCTCAGGTGAAAAGGGCTACTATAAGCTCTACGAGGGCGTGACCGTATCCGCATCAAGCGGAGCGGACGCCTCCTGCCTTATGGACGAAAGACTTGCAAGAGATGAGCGCGGTTGCATCTCTCTGAAGTCGGACGAATGCGTTACCGTTACCCTTAACGATCCCCGCGAGCTTTATCTGCTGTGGATCTACAACGGCTCCGAAACGGCAACCATCCCTCACCGCATCCGAATCGAAATAAACGGAGAATACGTTATAGACGATCTCCGCACCCAGTCATCCCCCAACGCGGCAAACGTTATCTCGCTCAGTAATCTTCCGGAGGGAACGAAGGTACATACGATCAAGATATTCCTCACGCCTCAGGATGGCAAGGATGCCTCAAGCATCTGCGAGGTACTTCTTCAGTACGTATCAGAAGAATAAATAAAGAGCCGTGGCACCGTATTTGTTGTGCCACGGCTCTTTTTTGCGTTTTCCGCCGAAAAAAATGTTGATTTTCATATGATGACAATGTATAATTATTATGGATTATTGTACAATGCCATCAGTGTTGGAAAACGGAGTATTTGTTTATGATAGATATAAAACGAACGGCGGCGATGCTTCTTGCCGCTATATTCCTTCTCTCCTCCTGCGCCATCGCTCCGAAGGATGATATAACTGCCCCTGCAGTGACCAAGGAGCTGTTTCCCGATGAAAGCTCCACCTCGGAGCCTTTATCTGCCGAGGATATAATTTACGAAAAGGAAGAGCTTCCCGCCGTTTATATCACCACGGAGGATAACTTCCAGGTAACGAGCAAGAAGGAATACACCGCCTGCGGCGTGCGCTTTGAGCTTTCCGACCGTTTTGCGGAATACGAAAGCACCTATACCGATGAAAACGGCGGCGGTGCACAGCTCCGTTGCCGCGGTAACGCATCCTATAACAATCCTGAAATGAAGACCAAAAACAAATACTCCTACAAGCTTAAGCTGGACACAAAGGCGGATCTCTTCGGCTTTGGAGAAAGCAAGCACTGGTATCTTATAAACAACTGGCGCGATATCAGCGCAATGCGCCACAAGCTTGCATACGATCTTGCGCTCACTCTCGGTATTACCTCCGTGGATTCCACATGGGTATCCCTTTACTACAACGGTGAATATCGCGGTCTTTACCTGCTTACGGAAAGCGTAAGCATCGGGGAGAGCAGAGTTGATATTACCGATTGGGAGGAGTTTGCCGAGGACGTTGCGGATGCATACGCAGAGGATAACGCTCTCACCCCGGAGGAGACCGCAGTCTTATCGGAAAGCATGGAAACCAACCTTGCCTGGATCAGCACCGCAAAGCACACCTTCGGAACGGGAGAAAACGCCAAGGAGCTTGATCTTTCTCCGTATTTTGATCCCGACTCCCTTGACCTTACCTCCGGCTACCTTATTGAGTTTTGTACGGGTTTTGACACCTCGGGAACGAAATGGAAAACCAAAAACAACCAGCCCGTGGTTATGGACAGTCCCTTCTATCTGCAGTCAAATAAGGAAATGTACGACTTCGTCCGCACCCTCGTTCAGGATTTTGAGGATGCGGTAACGTCCCCCACCTTCCATAACTCAAAGGGCAAGCATTACAGCGAATACGTTGACGTGGACTCCATGATCGACTATTGGATAATCTGGAATCTGTTCCGCAATACGGAGTTCGGTTCCCGATCCATGTATTATCACATTGAAAACGGCAAGATCATCTTTGGCCCCATTTGGGATTTCGATGCCACTATCGGAAACATCATAACCCTTGGCAAGGCAAGCACCGTATACGACGTTTGGCTAAGAGACAGATCAAATCAATGGTACACCAAGGTATTTTCCGATCCGTGGTTTACGGCAAAATGTCAGGAGCGCTGGTTCGACATCAAAGAAGCTCTTGACGATACCGTTGCCTCCATGGATATCTATTATAACTACATCTACGAGGAGAACCTCCGTTGCCTTGAAAGAAACGGCATAAGGACCTACAGCGTAAAAACCCCGGAAGCAAACGACGGAAAGAGCTTCACGCCCGAGCAGGATCAAGAGTATATGCTTGATTGGATGGATAATCGCATAAGCTGGATAAACGAGCAGCTCTCCGTCGTTTCTCCGAAGATCGATATCGGCGGAATAGTAAGAAGTGATGAGATGTTCGTTACCGCCGCTCTTAACGGCAAAGAGCTTGAAAAGGATAACATCACCGTATACGGCGCTCCCGCCGATTACGTTATACCCGCAAACGCGGCGGGATCTCTTGATATTACCGCCACCACCTCCTACGGCTCGTCCGTTAAGGTATTTGCATTTTTAAACGGCTCTGAGCAGCTTGGCGAGCGCCCCTACCGCAGAGGCGATAAAGCTCAGTACACCATAGACCTCTTTAACCTTGATCTTACTCCCGGCGCAATAAACGTAGTCTTTTTCATTGCGTACCGCAACGACGGCTCCATTCGCGGAGTGACCTCCACCGTCATACGTGTTGCCGACGTTGAAACGCCCAAGGAAGGAGAATATATAATTGACGTCCACGGGGAAAAGACCCTGCTAAAGAAGGGCGAGGAATTCACTCTTCCCGACGTTTCCAAAGTACACGATGGGTATTTCTTCTGCGGATGGACTCTTGACGGTAACAAAACTTACGCCCCCGGCACCGTCATCGTCGTTGAAAATGATCTGTACTTCTATCCGAAATGGAAACGCCTTGACGTGTTCTCCCGTATGCTCGTATCCCCTTGACCCGGCAAATATGATTTATACCGGTGATTTATGAAAAAAAGACACAACATCCGTTTTACCGCAATACTGCTTTTATCGGTCATCTTGCTCTCCTCCTGCGCGACCTCCGGCACGGAGGTCACCTTGCCTGCGGATACCGAGGCGCTTTTTCCCGCAGATGAGCAACCGTCCGTCCCCGATGCAGACGACATAACGTACGGCGAGACCAAGGTGCCCGTGATATACCTCACGACGAGCGACGGCACACAGGTCACCTCCAAGGACGAATTCAGCCCCTGCAACGTCCGCTTTGAGCTGAACGGTATCTTTGCGGAATACGAAAACACCTATACCGACGAAAACGGCGGCGGCGCACAGCTCCGTTGCAGAGGTAATTCCTCTTACAGCCGCGCCGAGATGCGCGCAAAGAACAAATATTCCTACAAGCTGAAGCTTGATACCAAGGCAGATCTTTTCGGGTTCGGAGAAAACCGCGATTGGTATCTTATATCCAATTGGTTCGACGTATCCGCTCTGCGCAACAAGCTTGCCTACGATTTTTCCGGAGCACTCGGACTTGCTTATACGCAGAACACGTGGGTGGAGCTTTACTATAACGAAGAATACCGCGGTCTTTATCTGCTCACCGAGAGCATAGAGATAGACGACGGACGCATTGATACCGTAAACTGGGAGGAATTTGCGGAGGACGTGGCAAATGCTTACGCAACCGCCAACTCCCTCTCCGCCGAGGATACGGAGCTTCTTT
This sequence comes from Oscillospiraceae bacterium, assembly GCA_015064505.1. Taxonomy (GTDB): domain Bacteria; phylum Bacillota; class Clostridia; order Oscillospirales; family CAG-272; genus RUG12395. The sequence goes on along the minus strand of SVSB01000035.1, from coordinate 14,398 downwards.
GCTCTGCAATGAGAACCAAGCTCGGTTGGATAACGAGCGGGACCGTAAGCGTAACGCTTTCCGGCGGCAAGCAGGATATCGATCTTACCGCGCATTTCAACAAGGATTCCCTTGATCTTACCTCGGGATATCTTATCGAATACGACGGCAGGCTTGACGGAGAACGCTCCAAATGGAAAACCGAAGAGGGCGTTGCTATAGCTCTTGACAATCCTGAACAGCTTTCCTCCAACCGCACCATGGTAAATTACGTGCGCGACCTTACAAACGATTTTGAGGAAGCGTTGTTCTCAAACACCTTCTTTAACGACAAGGGAAAGCACTACAGCGAATATCTGGACGTTGATTCTCTCGTTGACTTCTGGCTTACGTGGACTCTCTTCGGCAACGGAGAATTCGGTTATCTGTCTATGTATTATTACATAGACGGCGGAAAGATACACTTCGGCCCCTGCTGGGATTTTGACTACGCCGCAGGGAACACCGTTACTCTGCCCGAAAAATGGGTAGGATACACTCACTGGGTCACTGACAGGAACAAGGCGTGGTACAAGCAGATTATGGGTGACCCGTATTTTTCCGTGCTTTGCCAGGAAAGATGGTTTGAGATAAGAGAGCTTACGGACGATCTGCTCCGCTCCCTTGATATTTATAAGGCGTATATGGGAGATGAAGCGGTGCGCTGCTGTGAGCGCAACGGTGTAAGAGCCAACTGGAGCCTTAAGGAATTAAACGACGGTCACAGCTACGATTTTGAAACCGATTACGAGCATCTGAAATCGTGGCTCAACGGCAGAGTTAAATGGCTTGACGATATGCTCTGCATTCCCGATGCTAATATAGACGACTCGGGCAACACCCGAAGCTCCAAGCTGCTTACCTCCATAAACCTTGACGGAAAAGAGCTTGAATACGAGCTTATCAGCGGCCGCGGCGTTTATGCCGACTACATTATCGACCCCTCCGCAACGGGAAAAATTGAGCTTACCGTCTCCACTACCCACACAACGGCAACCTCCTGCTCCGTATACCTTAACGGCACGAAGCTGATAGGAGAAAAGCTCCCCCTCGGCACTAAGACCAAGGCGGTGTTCTCCTTTGACGTATCCGAGCTTGATCTTACGGACGGAGCCATAAACGTTCTTTACGTTCCCGCCTTCAAATCAAACGGTTCCCTTCGTTCCATGACCTCCATACTGATCCGCACGAGCTCCGTTCATTCCGTCCAGCGCAGCGAATGTGCCCTTCTGTGCGGTGACGACATATACATTGCAAAAAAAGGGGAGCCTTTCGTAATGCCCGATATCCCCGAGATACGCGAGGGCTTCGTTGCAGAGGGCTGGACCGACGGTGAAACGGTATACAAGGCAGGCGAAACGGTAATTCCCTCCTCCTCCGCCGTTTATTACGTGCGATGGAAACGCACCGATATTTTTTCCGCAATGGATATGTCGCGTTATAACTGTGAAAGCGTGGTGAATGAATGAAAAATACAAGAATCAAAGCATCCGTTATTGCCCTGCTGCTTTGCGCGGCAACGCTCCTTCCCGGCTGTGCCGAAATAACGGAACAGGTGACCACCCCCGCAGAGACAGAGGATCTTTTCCCCGAGGATACCGCAGAAACTACGGAGGAGCTTAAGCCTGAGGATATCGTATATCCCGAGGGCGAGCTTCCCACCGTATATATCACCACGGACGACGGCAAGCAGGTAACCAGTAAGAACGTATACAGCCACTGCAACATCCGCATGGAGATGAACGGCGTGTACGCAGAGTATCAAAGCACTTATACCGACGAAAACGGCGGCGGCGCGCAAATACGTTGCCGCGGTAATATGACCTACAATATTCCCGACGTAAAAAAGCATCAGATGTATTCCTACAAGCTGAAGCTGGATACCAAGGCAGATCTCTTCGGTATGGGAGAGAGCAAGCACTGGTATCTCGTCAACTGCTGGCGCGACGTAAGCTATCTGCGCCACAAGCTTGCATACGATCTTTCCGCATCTCTCGGTCTTTACGCAACGGACAGCACCTGGGTATCCGTTTATTACAACGGAGAATACCGCGGACTTTACCTGATGACGGAAAGCATACAGATAGCAAACGACCGCCTTGAGATGACCAACTGGGAGGAGTTTGCCGAGGAAGTAGGCGAAAAGTACGCAGAAGACAATCAGCTTGACGAAAAGGACACCGAAGTGCTTCTTGAAGCAATGGAGCACAATCTCAGCTGGATGAACAGCGGAAAAGTCACAGCAAACCTTCCATCAGGCAAGCACACGGCTGACGTATCCCCTTATTTTGACCCCGACAAGCTGGATCTTACCACGGGATATCTTATAGAGATATGTAACGGTATGGACACGGAGGGTGCGAAGTGGAAAACCAACGCAGGCTTCTTTATAGTTCTTGACAGCCCTATGTTCCTCCACACCAACGGAAAGATGTTTGCCTACGTAAGGGATCTCATCCAGGATTTTGAGGATGCGGTGATGTCACCCACCTTCCATAATTCCAAGGGCAAGCATTACAGTGAATACGTTGACGTGGACTCCATGGTGGATTACTGGATGGTATGGAACTTCTTCGTAAATACCGAGTTCGGCGCCCGCTCAATGTATTTCTACATTCAGGACGGCAAGATGATTTTCGGTCCCTGCTGGGACTTTGACGGAACCTCCGGAAACATTATGTCCACAACGAAATCCGGCGGCGCATACGATAAATGGCTGCCCGACAGATCCAAGACCTGGTTCAAGGAGGTATTCGGCGATCCGTGGTTCACCGCGAAATGCCAGGAGCGCTGGTACACCTTAAGTCCTCTGCTTGAAGATTACATCGACTCCATGGATATTTACGCAAGATATATCAAAGCGGAGGCCGAGCGCTGCTATGAGAGAACGGGCCCCCGATACGAGATAGTGCGCCAGCCCGACGTGAACAACGGCCACAGCTTTACCCCTTGGGAGGACTACGTTTACACGAGAAAGTGGTTCGTTAACCGCATCAACTGGCTTGACGAGCACTTTGCCAAGATAGATCCCAATATAGACGGCGGAGGTTACGAGCGAAGCGCAAAGATCTTTGCGGAGCTTACCGCAAACGGCAAGAAGCTTGAAAAAGACGGCACCTCAGTTTACGGTCTTGCCTGCGATTACGTTATTCCCTGCAATCAAACGGGAAGACTTGAGCTGAATCTCACCACTACCCACTCGGGAGTTACCTCCGTGGAGGCATATCTTAACGGCACGGAAAATCTGGGAACGGTACCGTTAAGTGCAACCGTAAGCGCACAGTATCTTATCGACGTGTTCACCCTTGATCTGTCCCACGGCGCGGTTAACACGGTTTACCTGATAGCAAGGCGCGCAGACGGATCCATCCGCTCTATGTCCTCCGTGGTCATCCGCGTATCCGAAATGGGCAATCCCAACGAGGATGAAAGCATAGTTCAGCTTGGAAATGAGACCGTATACGTCAAAACAGGAAGCAACTTCAAGCTTCCCGAGCCCGAGAACGTGCCCGAGGGCTTCATCTTCGTGGGATGGGCAAAAAAGAACGGCAAGGTATATCCCGCAGGTGAAGAGATCAACGTAAAGGAAAGCGTTTATCTGTACGAAAAATGGCAACGCACCGATATTTTCTCACGCATGGATTTTTCCCCGGATAATTAAAAAGAAAAAGCTCCGCACGGCGTTTGCCGTGCGGAGCTTCTTTTACATACTTTTTTCGATGATTTTCACGTTTACGGGTTCGGTTCCCGTTTGCTCGTATACTATCTCCTTGATCTGCGCTACCTCTCCGGGAAGAAGTCCGTCCGTCTTTACTATAACGTTGACGGTATTGCCGGAGATAACGGCAATGCAATCCTCGAAGCCCTTGGATTTAACGAGGGTCTCTATATTTGACTCGCGCTCTATATCCCTTGCTATCACGGAGATATCCTCAAGCGCCTGAGTTTTCGTGGTTTCCAGAGCCTCAGAGGAGGCAACCACCGTACGAAGCACCTCTATTGCCTCATCCCTTGCCCTTTGCCTGTCGAGCACAGTAGACGCAAAATAATTTTCCACTCCCTCAAGGGAGGAATTGCTTGCCGCAGCGTCGTCTGCGGAGTAGTTATCCGCCATATTTGAAGTACCGTAGGGTATATCCTCTCCCCCGCCGTTAAAAAGCAAAAAGTTAAGATACACCGCCAGTCCAACGCCAAATACGCAGAGTATAAGCACCATATTCCGCTTGCCGATATGCCCGACCGTCCTTTTGGCTCCTTGCCAAAGCTTACCGAAGAATTTTTTCATAACAGCTCCTCGCTTCCTTTATTGCCGCTTTTGCGGCGAAAATTATGTTCCGATAGATTATATTCACATATACGCATCCGTATTACTCTATTTTCCCGATACCGCGATCTGATTCGAAGAGATTCCCAATAGTGACGATATGAGATCCGTAAGCTCCTTTTTTATCTGCGGAACGTCACCTCCGCCGCACACCACGGCAACTCCGCACACCCGCGGATATTTCACCGTCACCACATTGCCGCGGGAATCGTATCCGTACTCAAAGCCTCTCTCAAGAGTCACGGCTATATCGCATTTTGATACCCCGCGCACGGAGGAGCACAGTAGAAGAAGCTCGCTTTCCAGAGTGGCAACGTATCCGTCCTCCGAGGGTGCTTCCGTTTTTTCATCCGTTGTTCCGAAACTTCCGCCGAAAAGCACCAGCAGCATACCTCCCACCGCAAGTGCCGCAATCAGCGCGGTCTTTATCTTACCGTTCATTTTACCCTAACCTCCACGTAACAACCAAGCGCATCAGCAAGCTCCGCCTCCAACTCGTATACTCCTCCCGTAACCCGCTCGCCCGTCAGGTCAACGATCACCCTTTTCACTGTTACGGCGTTAAGATCAGCATCGTCCACGGTAACGCTGACGGTGCCGTGATAGCCGTATTTTTCCTTGACGTATTCGTGAACGCTTTTCCCTATCTCAAGCGCCGTCTGCTCCACAAGCCACCGCGCGGCGGAGCCTTCCGCGGTCTCCTGCGCTTCAAAGCTGTCGGGGACTGCTTCTTCAAGCAACGCGCCGATTGGCATAAAGCCTACGATAACCGCAAGCACAGTGAACAGCGAGCATGCAAGGGCAACGTATCTGCCAAGCCCTCCCTCGGGGCTTAATGCGGATACAAGGGCGCAGAATACGGATGCGGCGCATATTCCGACGATCAACACGCTCATACCGTTACCGCCGTTTTCGTAAATACCGTTACCGCCAGTACGAAAAGCACGGAGGATGCCGCCATCAACGCCGCCAAAAGATTACAGAGCACCACGGCGCCGTCAAGAAGCCTTGCCTCTGAATTCAGAGAGCATATCCGCGCAACGGCAGAGGCAAGCTCTATTGCGGTTCTGTGCAATAATACGGAAACGAGAGGCGGCACCAGCATAAGCAATATCACGGCAGAGCACACCCAACCCGCACCGCTTTTTATCAGCGCAAGACTTCCCGCCACGGTGCGCATTACCTCGCTTACCGCACCGCCAACAACGGGAATAAAGCTGCCCGCCGCAAAGCGGACCGTGCGTATTGCAATGCCGTCCTTTGCCGCCGCTATCTGATTTCCCAGAGAAAACACGGCGGTATTTATCATCATAAAAAACGCCATAGCGGTAGTAAATCCGTCCTTCAAAAGCTTCGTTACCCCGGAAAGATCAAGGGACGACACGGAGGCAGTCAACCCCACTGCAAATATGATCTTGCAAAGGGGCAAAAGCACGTCAAGAAACACCCTGTCCGTCAGTACCGTTATCATGTACGCACCCGAGTTCACGTACGCCGCACCTGCAACGCTTCCGCCCGCCGCGCAAAGAGAAGAAAAAACGGGCGTCAGGGCAAGAAGGAAATCGTTAATTCCGCGAAGAAGCGCGGAGCAACGGTCAAGAAGAGTCATCACGGGGGAAAGGAGTGCAAGTGCAAAGCAAAGTGAGGAACAAAGGGAGAAAGCCGTTGCCACACCCTTGCCCCGCACGGAATCGGAAAGCGCCTTGAATATTGCCGCAAAGCAAGCAAGCATAGCGAGTGAGAAAAATAGCCGCACGGGAGCGGTCAGCTCGTCCTTTGCGGAAGTGAGCAATTCTTTAATAAGCGCTTCCGCATCAACGTCTCCGCTATTCACGGCGTTTTTTACGGTATCCTCGGGTAAAGAAATCCCCTCCGGGATCGCATCCTCAATACCGCGCCTTACGTCGTCCCCAATATTGCTCTCCTCCGGTGTATAAGTATAGGTCCGCTCCTCCGCAAAAACGTCCGTGCCGAGCAGACAGCAGGCAACGGCAAAAAGTGCAAAAAAGGCAACCAATCTCATAAAGCCACCATTTTCCTTGCGGCTTCAAGTATCTCTTTGGCAAGCGGCAGAGAAAGGGCCACTATCTCCAGCTTGCCCGCAAGCTCGATGCGCGAGGCAAGGGAGCTTTCTCCCAGCTCTCGGCACACGTCGCCCGTGATCTCGCACGCCGCGGCAACACCTAGCGCCTTGATCAGGGTCTTGCCGTAGCCGTAAAAGCCGCTTGAATCAAGAATTTCATCCATAGACGACAAAATGGGTACCGTATCGCAAATAAGCCTTGCCGCCATCAGCACGCACGCCACGGCGCAAACGATCTGCCCCACGGGGCTCTTATTTGATTTAAGCAAAAAGGCAAGCAACGCGGCGCTGACGCCAAAGGCAAGATAGGAAAAAACGTTCATAAGCCGAACGCGGTACGTACCGCCTCAAAAAGCGCAGCTATCTCCCGTACAAGCATAAGAAGCACGGTAACCACCCCCGCAACGGTAACGAGCATGGCGTGCTCGTCCCTTCCGCTTTTGGAGAGCACTTGATTTATAACGGCAACAAGTATGCCAATACCCGCTATCCTCATAATAAGTCCGATATCCATTTATACCTCACGCAAAAAACAGCACCGCCATAACAGAGATGCAGGCCGATACCGCTATACGCACTCTCCCCTTGGAGGCGGCGTCTGCCTCAAGGTCTGCCGTCAGCTTTTTGAATTTTTCCAAATATTCATCGCAACGCGCCGTTTCCGCCCCCTTGTAGCCGCGCCCAAGCTCCGATGCAAACGCGGTGAACAGCTCCCTTTCCTCCGCTCCGTCAAGCAAAAAGCGGGAATGCCTGCGGGCGGCTTCTCCCACGTCTGTTTTTTCGGCTTCTGCAATAAAGGCGGCTCCACCCTCCCAACGGTCCGCATATCCATCCAATATATCCCGCACGGGCAAAGAGAAGCACCCGATCTGAAGCTTGCATTCGCCGATGAACCCTATCACCGCTCTGCACTTTTTTATTCGCCTCAGCTCGGCTTTATTCTTTTCAAAAGCATAAATAAGGGCGGCGATCAGCACTGCGGCACCGCCCGCAAGCTTAAATATCAACCCTCTCAATTCCTCCGTCGCTTTTCTTCGTCACCACTTCAAATTCGGGCATAGAGCCTCGCCTTCTCGTGAGACGTACGAGATATCGGAACGCCCCCGCCCCAAATGCTTCGGATATTTCCCTTCTTCCGAGCATCTCCTCAAGCTCAGCTCCGTGAGCCGTTGCAATAACGGGAACTCCCATAGAAGCTGCTCTGCATACGCAGTAAGTATCTCTGTTGCCCAGCTCGTCCACGGCAATGACCTGCGGAGAAAGAGTACGCAGAGCCCACTCTATTCCTTCCTCCCTCGCACAACCGCATATCGTATCCGTAAGGCAAAAGGGCGGAATAAGCCCGTCGTCTATCTCTCCTCTCGTGTCCACGATCGCCACCCGCCTGCAGAACCGTCTTCCTGAAAGCGCAATAACGAGATCCCGCAAAATAGTGGTCTTTCCCTCGGCGGGAGGTGCAAATATCAGCATTCCCCCGGGGCGTCTTTCAAGCAAACGCGCCAATGGAAAACTTTGCCCCTCAGTATGTACGGGAATACGGAAAACCAGAGAAAGCGGCACCGCATCCCTCACCGCCTCTCCGCCCGTATATCTTACCGCCGTATTCACAGCAACCCGAACACCGCCTCCGGGAGACACGTATCCCTCCTTAAGAGAGCCCTCGTAGGCGTAGACCGAGCCTCCGCACAGCTTTTTAACGACCGAAGCCATTTCACCCGCCGTGCATACCGTGTCAAGCAGTATATTCACCCCGTCAAGAGACAGAGAGGCGCGCCTGCCTGCCCGCAGTCTTATTTCGCTTATATCTGCAGCCCTTATGCTGCCTCCATCAATAAGGGTATCTATCTCGTCCGCTACCGATATCGGCAACGTCCGAGCGATCCCCCCGAGCCTCGTTGGTTGAATATATCCTACCGTAGCATCACCCCCGGTCAGTCAAGTATATTAAAAACAGTTCCGTCATATGTGTTTTTTGCTCTATTTTCTTAAAAAACTTGCCATTTCACACGGCTTGTGTTAGAATAAATTATATTTATTCGGAGGCTGAAGTGAAAAATCTTTTTCCCCATCTGCTCGGAAACGGGCACACGAAAAAACTTATGGCAGAGGACATTCGCAGAGGAACTTTTCTGCACGCCTGCATCCTTGAAGCAGTCAAGGGAGCGGGCGTTGAAGACGTTGCCTTTGATATTGCCGCAGCCCTTGCCTGCACCCGCAAGGACAGCGGCAAGCTTCCCTGCGGAGCTTGCCCAAGCTGTCGCAAAATAGAAGGCCGTACCTGCGTTGACGTTATAACCGTCGACAAGGGAGACAAGGCAACCATCGGAGTTGACAAAATACGCGCAATGAAGCAGGATGCCGTGCTGACCCCATCCGAGCTTGATTGTAAGATATACGTGCTGAAGGAAGCGGAAAGACTTACCGAGGAGGCGCAGAACGCCCTGCTGAAGCTGCTTGAGGAACCGCCCGTTGAGAATACGTATTTTATCCTTTGCACGGAGAACGCGGAGGCTTTACTGCCCACGGTACGGAGCCGCGCTCCCGTGACCCGTCTCACCCCTCCGGAACGAGACGAGGTATGCCGCGCGCTGACCGAGGAAAGACCAGTTAGCCGCGAAGACGCTCTGCTTGCTGCCGCAATAGCGGAAAACGGCATCGCCCTTGCAAGAGAGGTCCTTGACGGTACGGACGAGGGCAAGCGCAAGACCGAGCTATACAACCACGCAAGAAGGCTTACGGAAATGCTTGCGGAAAAAAAGTCAAAAACGGAAATTATACTGTATATTTCCTCATTATCCGCAAAAAAAGAGGAAGCAACGGAAATATTGCGGTTGATTTATTCGGGACTTCGTGATATAATTGCTGTCAAGAGATGCAAGGATTGCACAACAGACCTTTATCAAACGCCCGAGCACGTCCGCCGCTATGCGGGAAAAATGACCGTGCGCAGTGCCGTGCGAATCTCCGACGCAGTAAGCGAGGCACTTGTATCTCTGGAAAAAAATGCATCCCCGAAAACGGTGCTACTTGCCTTTGCGGTAAGCGCGCACAACGCGGTTTTCGGCTGAGAAAGGATAAACGATGCAAAACGAGCTTGAAAAAACCGCGGCGGTTGCCGAGGAAGCGGAAGAGATCCGCGATCCCGAAGCCCCCGTGGAGGTCGTGGGGCTGAAGTTCCGCCTCACGGGAAAAACATATTATTTCGACCCCTGCGGAATTTCCGTTGAAAGCGGAAAATTCGCAATTGTTGAGACTGCCCGCGGCGTTGAGATAGGCGAATGCGTTTCGGGAAACCATAACGTGAAGGAGCGGGAGGTGGTTCGCCCCCTTCGCCCCGTGCTCCGCATTGCAACGGAGGCGGACATCCGCCACGATGCGGAAAACCGCGAAAAGGAAACCAAGGCGTGCGAGATATGCCGCCAGAAGATCGCGCAGCTGGGACTTGAAATGAGCCTCATCAACGCGGAATACACCTTTGATAACAACAAGCTGCTCTTCTACTTCACAGCCGAAGGCAGAGTTGACTTCCGCGATCTCGTAAAGGAGCTTGCCTCCGTTTTCCGCACCCGTATCGAGCTTCGCCAGATCGGCATCAGAGATGAAGCAAAGCTTATGGGCGGACTCGGCGTATGCGGCAGACCCTTCTGCTGTCACAGCTTTCTTTCCGATTTCGTTCAGGTCTCCATCAAAATGGCAAAGGAGCAGAACTTCTCCTTAAACAGCGCAAAGATCAGCGGCGCCTGCGGCAGACTTATGTGCTGTCTGCGCTACGAGCACGAGACCTATGACGAAGAGATCAAAAAGACTCCTGCCGTTGGCTGTCTTGTGGAGACCGCAAACGGCAACGGCGTTATCACAGAAATAAATCCCCTTGCCGCCCTCGTACGCGTTAAGCTGACGGACAAGCCCGAAGCACCAAAGTACTACCCCCGCGACGAGGTGAAGGTGCTTATGACCGCAAAGCAAAGAAAGGCGGAAAACGCAGCCCGTAACGGCGCTCCCAAAGCAGATGACGAGGAGGTTTCCGATGAAGCTGAGGATATCACTCTTACGACAGAGGTGACCGTTACCGCCAATCCCGTGCAGGGTGCAGAGGGAGATGCTTCCCGCCAGCATCCGAAAAAGCATTTCAAAAAGCACAGGAAAAAGCCCCCACAGGCGGAGTAAACCGAGGGTAACGTGATAAGATAAATATTTTTGCTTGCTATTTTCAAAAAACGCTTGATTTTTTGAGAAAGTATGATAGAATTATTTACGAAATACTTACATGGAGGTGTAACACAATGGCATACAAAATTACTGATGAGTGCATTGCTTGCGGCGCTTGCGCAGGTGAGTGCCCCGTAAACGCAATCTCTGAGGGTGACGGCAAGTTCGTTATCGATGCTGACGAGTGCATCGAGTGCGGCGCTTGCGAGGGCGTTTGCCCCGTTGGAGCTCCTATAAAGGACGAGTAATTCAACTTAATACCTGTAAAAGCGGAGCTGCTCGGGGAACACCCGATCGCTTCGCTTTTCGGTTATATGGAGTAAAATGGATCTTATTGAAATTATGGAAGGCGAAACGGTAACTGACCAAGTCAATGACGGCATAGTACTTACACAGCGCAAAAAAGGATTAAAATTCGGCACGGACGCGTTGCTCCTTGCCGCCTGTATGCCCGAACAGAAAAAGCCTCTGCGAGCCGCAGAGCTCGGCTCGGGCACGGGCATCATCTCCCTGCTTTGCCTGCAAAGAAACAAGGCTGACCGTATTTACGCCTATGAAATACAAAAAGAATACGCAGAGCTGACGCGCTTCAACGCAGAGCAAAACGGCTTTGACGACAAGCTCACGGTCATTTGCAAGAACGTAAAAGACGCAGTCTTTGCCGATTGCGACGGAGAGCTTGACGCGGTATTTTCCAATCCACCCTATATGGCTTGCGGTGCGGGTCTGCACTGCACCGAGGGAGAAAAGGACATTGCAAGGCGCGAGATCTGCGGAACCGTATCTGATTTTGCAAATGCCGCAGCAAGGCTTCTTAAGTGGGGAGGCTCATTTTACTGCGTTTACAGACCCGAAAGGCTGACGGCGCTTATATGCGCACTGAAAAACGCGAAGCTTGAGCCGAAAAAGCTTACGTTCGTATACGAGCATCCCGAGGCAGAGCCCTGCCTTGTGCTTTGCACGGCAAAGAAGGGCTCGGGAGAAGGACTGAAGGTCACCCGTCCCCTTTATCTGCGCAAGGATAAATCAAGCGCCGAATATTCCCCCGAGGTTGAAGCCGTATATAACGGCAAGGTACTTGAACTGTGAGGTTATTATGAGAGAAGAAAAAAACCCCGTACTTGGGGGTACTTTATACTTGGTGGGCACGCCCATCGGCAATCTTGCCGATATTTCCGAAAGAGCAAAAAAAGTACTTTCCGAGGTTGATATAATAGCCGCGGAGGACACCCGCGTTGCGGGCAAGCTTCTTTCCTGCCTTGGCATACGCGGAGAGCTTATTTCATATTACGAGCACAACCGAGCAGAGAGAGGAAGAGAGATAGTTTCTCATCTTCTCGCCGGCAAAAGCTGTGCTCTGGTTACCGATGCAGGTATGCCTGCGGTAAGCGACCCCGGGCAGGATCTCGTTAAGCTTTGCGCCGAGGAAAATATCCCCGTTACCGCAGTTCCCGGCCCTTGTGCCGCAATTACTGCCGTTGCGTTATCGGGACTTGACGTGGACAAATTCTTCTTTGAAGGATTTCTGCCCCGTCAAAGCAAGGAAAAGCGCGAAAGACTTGAGCTTATTGCAATGATCCCCGCAACGGTCATTCTTTACGAAGCTCCCCACCGCATCAAGACCACGTTAAAGGAGCTTTACGCCGCTCTCGGCAACCGCAAATGTGCCCTGTGCCGCGAGCTTACCAAGCTGAATGAAGAAATAATACGCACCGATCTTGCGGCCGCCGCAGAGTTTTACGATAGCGCAGAGCCCAGAGGCGAGTACGTTATCGTAATTGAAGGCTCCGACGGCAATAAGCTGACGGCTTCAAGCGAAAAGGAAGAGCTTACCGCACTCAGCCCCGAAGAGCACGTTGCCCATTATGAAAATGCGGGCAAGAAGCGTATGGACGCCATAAAGGCAGCCGCCGCAGACAGAGGAATGACGAAAAGCGAGCTTTACGCCATCCTCACCGAAAGGAAAAACAATGAGTAACAAGATAACGGAAAGCGGCGAAATTTTGTTTTGGAGAGCCTTTAAGTACTCGTTGCTTCGTTCCCTGCCCTGTGCCGCAATTCCCGTTATCGGGGCAATAATCTGCATTGTGGCGGGTTATTCACACAAGGTATACTTCGGCGTTTTTCTCACCGCTTGTGTTTTATCCGTGATCGCAACGGTTTCGGTAATCGTACGTTGCGTCTACAAAGCGTTTCCGAGAAAAAACGACGGCAATTCCCCATCTATAATCTCCGCGGTATTGCTATCGGGCTTTTTGGGTACAGCTCTTGATCTTATCTCCTGCTTTGCCTGCGGTGCAATTTGCGGCGCTATAACGAAAACGGGCCACGCGGGCGCTTTTCTTCTTATAATGGATAACGCCTTTACAGCCGCTTTTCTACTGTTTATTGCGGCGCTCGTTACGGTTCAGGCGGTGCTTGCCGCCACCTCACTTGCGGTGCTCAACGGTAAGAAAAAGAAGAAAAGCATCGTTTCCCGCACCTGCAGAGCCGCAGTGCCGATCTTTACGGTGCTTGGCGTGTATTACGTGATCGCCATATTGCTGTTCACCTTTACTGATATGTCATTTACCGCCAATATCGCCGTGGATTATTTCCTTACGGAAGACGTACTGTGGCTCATAACCGCCATTATCCCCACCTCCGGCGCCGCCTGGACCGCCCTGTGGCTCCTTTGCGCAAAAAGCGCAAAAAGCGCAAAATAGTTAGAACACGAAGGAATAAGCGGGGATAGTTAGTGAACGAAGGAGAAGCGGGGGATTTCTTGAAAGAAATCCCACCGCCCCCCCCAAAGAACTTCAAAAAAAGGATAAATAAAAAGTATAAAAAGGGAAACCTTTGAGAGTCTCACTCCGCAGGTAGGCATGGTAGGGGACGGCGCTTTCAACCACCGCGAGCGGTGAGCTCCCGTTGGTCGCGCTCACCCCTTCGGGGTTCGATACCTCGACGTCCCGTGTGTATCTAAGCAGTGGTCGGCGCCTCCGAACCGCCAAGGCGATGTCGCTTCGCGCGCTCACGCCTCATCAGTCAGCCTTCGGCTGCCACCTTCTCCCACAGGAGACTCCTTCCACCACTCCGTGGTCCCCCTCCCTCAAGAGGGAGGCTAATGGTAGGTGCGACCATCGGTCGTCCGAGGCTTCCCCTTGAGGGGAAGCTCCCGCAAAGCGGGTGATGAGGTGTACTTGTAAGTCAAACTAACTTAAGGCCCCTTTGTGCAAAGGGGGCTCCGCGAAGCGGTGGGGGATTGTTCTTTGCACTGCTCCACAATCCCTCCGCCTCGTTCCTCGGCACCTCCCTTTACACAAGGGAGGCTAACGAGAGCCTTCCCCTCGAGGGGAAGGTGTCGCGCAAGCGACGGATGAGGTGTGAGTGCACAGAAACAATTACCATCTCTGCCGTCTCTTTACGCAACTCCCTCCGTCACGCTTCGCGTGCCACCTCCCTCCGCAGGGAGGCTAACGAGAGCCTTCTCCCACGAATACCTCCGCAGGGAGGCTAACTCAAGGCTTCCCCTTGAGGGGAAGCTCCCGCAAAGCGGGTGATGAGGTGTATTCGTAAGCCAAACTAACTTAAGGCCCCTTTGTGCAAAGGGGCTCCGCGAAGCGGTGGGGGATTGTTTTTCGTCGATTACAATCCCTCCGCCTCGTTCCTCGGCACCTCCCTCCGCAGGGAGGCTAACGTAGGCTCTCACTCCGGGAGAGCTGTCGCGAAGCGACTGAGAGGGCAAGGCTCCAAAGAGACGATAATACAAACAAAATACCCAC
>SVSB01000034.1 GCA_015064505.1 Oscillospiraceae bacterium | reverse complement strand
ACTGAGCTACAGAGGCAGGAAACTGGCGACTCGGATGGGACTCGAACCCACGACCTCCGCCGTGACAGGGCGGCGTTCTAACCAACTGAACTACCGAGCCAAAGCTTTCCTTCCGTCCCTTTTAAGGGGGACTTGGTGGGAACAACAGGGCTCGAACCTGTGACCCTCTGCTTGTAAGGCAGATGCTCTCCCAACTGAGCTATGCTCCCTCTTTGACCTTCGCCGCTCGTGTCTCTTGCCCGGCGACGAGAGTTATTATAGCACAAGGGTTTTCAAATGTCAACACCTTTTTTTAATTTTTTTAAAATTATTTTTTCTTCTTTTCGGGGGTCTTTTTTGGGCCGTTTTTTGCCATTTTTTTGCTTCCCTTTTTAACTATACCGCAACCGATTTTATCAAGCTTTTCTCCGATGGAGTAGTACGCACCGTGCAGGAATGCAACGAGATCGGCACGCTCCATATGGATCTTGCCTTCGCCGTCAAAAAGCTCCTCGGCTACGTTCACCGCAACTATATCAGCAAGAAACATATCGTGGCTTCCCAGAGGAATTACGTCAAACACCTTGCACTCAAGAGAGACGGGGCATTCCGCGATCATAGGAGCGTTTATCTCCGTTGCTTCCTCCTTCGTCAGTCCGCATTCCTTAAACTTATCCACCTTCGCCCCCGTATAGGTGCCGCAATAGTCAGCAGCCCCCACGAGCGAGGCGGGAGTCAGGTTGATAACGAACTCACCGCTTTTCTTTATTATATTATATGAATAGCGGGTGGGTCTTATAGAAACGTAGGTCTTTGGAGGGCGGGTATTTATGGTCCCCGTCCACGCCGCGGTTATTATGTTGTCCTTATCCCCAAGACGGCAGCTTACCATCACGGGAGGGAGAGGACCGAGCATCGTTGATCCCTTGAGAGTTTTTTTCATATCATTTAGACGATTATCTAATACAATTTTAGATAATCCGTATTTCCTCTTATGTTTATTTAGATGATTGTCTTAATATGTCTATTACGCGCTTGAAATTATCGGGAAGATCGGCTTTAAACACCATTTCTTCACCGTTTTTGGGGTGCTTCAGCCGCAGTTCTGCTGCATGGAGCATCTGTCCGGGCAGCAAAGAACGGTGCTTATTTTCAAAAGGTGAGTTTGCCGGGGAGTATACCGTATCGCCCATAAGCGAATGGCCGACAGACGCCATATGCACTCTTATCTGATGGGTTCTGCCCGTTTCAAGCTCCAAACGAAGCAAAGTCCAGCCTTCGTATCGCTCAACCACGTAAAACCGCGTTGCCGCTTCTCTTCCGTCGGGCACCACTGCCATCTTTTTTCTGTCCTTCAGGCTTCTGCCGATGGGCTTATCTATTCTGCCACTTTCTTCCTTTATATTGCCCCTCACGATGGCAAAATACACGCGGCTCATGGTCTTATCCTTCAGCTGAGCGGATAGCGCGAGATGAGCCGCATCGTTTTTTGCAACTGCAATAAGACCGCTTGTCTCCTTATCTATACGGTGTACTATTCCCGGTCTCAGCTCACCGCCAACACCCGAAAGGCTGTCACCGCAATGGGCAAGGAGTGCGTTTACAAGGGTTCCGTCGGGATTTCCCGCCGCAGGATGAACCACCATACCAACGGGCTTATTTATAACGATTATATCCCCATCCTCGTATACAACGTCAAGGGGAATATTTTGCGCTACGGCACGGCACTCCACGGGCTCGGGTGCTTCATAGCTTACGCAATCGCCCGCGTTTACAACGGTCTTTTTTGTGGCAGGAGCGCCGTTAAGAAGCACGATTCCCGCCGTGATATGCTTTTCCGCCGCGGAACGGCTGATCTCTGCCGCCTCTGCAAGAAAAACGTCAAGCCTTTTGCCGCGGCTTTCTTCTCCCACGGTGAAAATCATTGCTTATCCTCCGCCGCTTTCTTTGCCTTCTCTTCCCTCACCGCCTTGGGCATATCAATAAATAACAGCCAAACGATCATAACAGCCGCGCCGACGGTAACGCACATATCGGCAAAATTAAACACGGGAAAGTCCATAAACAGGAAGTTGATAAAATCCACCACGTAGCCGACGAAAAGGCGGTCGATCATATTTCCGACGCCGCCTGCGGCGATCATGGTGAAGGCACAAACGGAGAGAGGATGCATATCCTTGCGATTTTTGGCAAGATATATAAGAATTGCGATAATGGCTACGGTAGAGGTCACCATAAACACCCAACGGTGATCCTGAAGCATCCCCCAGGCGGCACCGGGATTTTCGTGGTAAGTCAGCTCGATGAACCCCGGAATAAACACCTTTGACGCACTCTCGCTGAGATATACCACCGCAAGCCATTTTGTCAGCTGATCAATAAAGACCAGCACGAAAATGCTCAACACGATCAAAAACATAAAAACACCTAAATTTGCGGCAAGGCTGTTGCAAACGGAATTCACAACAGCCTTAACCAATGATTATTTACTTATTGAGAGTTGCGCGGCAACGGGGGCAAAGATGACCCTCGCCGTCCTCATAGCTCTCTACGGAGAACATCCAGCAACGGTCGCACTTTACGCCGTCTGCGGGTTCAACCTTAACGGCAAGCTTTGCGCCCTCCTCGCAGAAGGCATCGGCGCAGCCGCCCTTAACGATGCTGCAGGCGGAAACGATGAACACGTTCTTAAGCTCGTCAGCATCAAAGCCCTCAAGCACTGAGTATGCCTCGTTATCCTCGGTATATACGGTGATCTTAGCCTCAAGGCTCTTACCGATAAGCTTATCGGCACGTGCAACCTCCAGCGCCTTCATAACCTCGTCGCGGAGCTTGAAGAGCTGCTCGTACTTCTCTTCTACTTCAGCATAAGCCTCGATAGCCGCGTCGTAAACGGGCATATCCGTAAGAAGCACGTGCTCAGCCGCATCCTCTGCTTTGTGCTTCATTGCGCTCCAGATCTCGTTGGAGGTGAAGGCAAGGATAGGCGCAAGGAGACGGGTCATGGTATCAAGGATGTAGTACATTGCGCTCTGGCCGCTTCTGCGTGCCGCAGAATCCTTTGCCTCGCAGTACATTCTGTCCTTGGTAATATCAACGTAGAGCTTGGAGATATCAACGGTGCAGAAGTTGTTGATCTCTCTGTATACGGAATGGAATTCATAAAGCTCGTAAGCCTCGCGGCAAGCCTTTACGAGACGGTTTGCGCGGCAAACTGCCCACTTATCAAGGGGAAGCATATCAGCAACGGGAACGATGTCCTTGTTGGGATCGAAATCCTCACCTATATTGGCAAGAAGGATACGGGCGGTATTACGGATCTTGCGGTAGGTCTCGGAAAGCTGCTTGAAGATCGCATCGGAAACGCGAACGTCCACGCGGTAGTCGCTGGATGCAACCCAAAGGCGAACGAGGTCCGCGCCGTACTTCTGGATAAGCTCCAGAGGAGATACGGAGTTGCCGAGGGACTTGTGCATTGCCTTGCCCTCGCCGTCAACTACCCAACCGTGAGTAAGCACCTGCTTGAAGGGAGCGCACTCCTTGCCTGCGCCGATAGCGCTGAGAAGAGAGGACTGGAACCATCCGCGATACTGGTCTGCACCCTCAAGGTACAGATCTGCGGGATAGCTGTGATGCTCGCGATCAAGAACGGTAAAGTGAGTGGATCCGGAATCGAACCAACCGTCAAGGGTATCGGTTTCCTTATAGAAGTGAACGCCGCCGCAGTGAGGGCAGACGAAGCCTTCGGGAAGGAGCTCTGCTTCGCTCTTTTCAAACCATGCGTTGCTTCCGCACTCGCCGAAGATATCGGCAACCTTTGCGATAGTCTCGGGGGTGCAAACGGGCTTCTTGCAATCGGAGCAATAGAATACGGGAATGGGCAGCCCCCAATGACGCTGACGGGAGATGCACCAATCGGCGCGCTCACGAACCATCTGAACGATGCGCTCGCCGCCCCAAGCAGGAAGCCACTCAACGCTCTCGCAAGCCTTTACGGTTGCATCGCGGAAATCTGCAACGGAGCAGAACCACTGGGGAGTAGCGCGGAAGATGATGGGGGACTTGCAGCGCCAGCAGTGAGGATAGGAGTGGGTGATCTTTTCGGATGCGAAAAGTGCGCCGCTTTCCTGCATATCGGCAAGAATAGCATCACCCGACTCGGCGTAATACATACCTGCATACTTGCCGCTGTCCTCGGTCTGGTATCCGCGGTCATCCACGGGAACGATTATGTCGATGTTATAAGCCTTGCAGGTGCGGTAGTCGTCGGCACCGAAGCCGGGAGCGGTGTGTACGCATCCCGTACCGCTGTCCATAGTAACGTAATCCGCGTTACAAAGAATACTGCGGCGGTCAAGGAAGGGATGCTCTGCCTCCATAAGCTCCAGATCGGATCCGCGAAGGACCTTAACTATCTCATAGTTCTCGATGCCGCCCGCCTTCATGGTCTTATCAAGAAGCGCCTCCGCAACGATATAGCTCTCACCGTTGTCTGCCTTTGCAACAACGTAGCTCTCTCTGGGATGAACGGCAATGGCAAGGTTGCCGGGAAGAGTCCACGCGGTGGTGGTCCAGATGATGAAGTAGGTGTTCTCCTTATCAACGCCCTCAAGCACGCCCTTGTCGTCTGCAAGGCGGAACTTTACGTAGATGGAAACGCACTCGTCGTCGCGGTATTCGATCTCTGCCTCTGCAAGGGCGGTTTCGTCCTTGGGGCACCAGTATACGGGCTTAAGACCCTTGTAGATGTATCCGTTCTCGTACATCTTGCCGAATACGCGAACCTCCTCTGCCTCCATTTCGGGAGACATGGTAAGGTAGGGGTGCTCCCAGTCGCCGATAACGCCGAGACGCTTGAAGTCTGCAAGCTGCAGATCAACGAAGTTCTGGGCAAAGGCGTGGCACGCACTGCGGAATTCGGGAATGGACATTTTCTTTCTGTCCAACTTATTCTTTTTGATAATAGCACTCTCAATGGGCATACCGTGGTTATCCCAGCCGGGCACGTAGGGAGTGCAGTGACCGGTCATAGCCTTATACTTAATGATGAAATCCTTAAGTATCTTATTAAGAGCGTGACCCATGTGAATATTGCCGTTGGAAAAGGGAGGGCCGTCGTGAAGCACGAAGGACTCTTTGCCTGCATTCTTTTCGATCAGCTTTTCGTAGATTCCAATGGCCTCGTCCACCTTGAGCATCTCGGGCTCTCTCTGGGGGAGATTGGCGCGCATGGAAAATTCGGTTTTGGGAAGATTAAGTGTACTTGTGTAATCTGCTGCCATAATATACGTAGCTCCTGTGTGTCAGAAGAATTTTTTCTGTTTTTTCGTTAACGCCGCATCGGTATCGGCGTTTGCTGTCTTAAGCCTTTCCTTAACTGCGGAAAAGCTCCTTGTGGCGCTTGCACTGCCTGCGGGCTCGCGGGTGACCTTGAACCCCGAGGTAAAGGGATGATCCTCTGCCTTTTTCTGCGGTGCCGGCGCTTCGTCCTTTATAACCTCCGTACGAGGCGTATCGCGACTAATACTGCCTGCGGCTTCGCAAACGGAAAACTCCATTGTCTTTTCCGCTTCCGTATCCGCAGCATCCTCCGCGTTGTCTTCGGTATTCGTAATAACGGGCTCCGTTGTTACGGGCTCAGCCGTTGCCGTTTTCTGTCCCTTCTCCTCAATAGGAGATACCTCGATGGCGGAAAGAGAAGAAATATGCTCTGAATACAGCGCAAAAATGCTGTTTTTGAACTCGTCAACCTTTTTGCACAGCTCGTTATACTCACGTGTTTTTTCGCTAATTTTTGATTCTATGCGCAAAAGATCGGAAAAGCTACCTGCGCCCGTGCTTTGAGCCGCAGAGGCGTTTTTGGCGTTTGCAACGATCTTTGCCGCTTCCTTTTTTGCGGCTTCTATAACGTCAGCCGCTCTGTGATTTGCGCTTGAATTTGCCTCCAGCCTTGCGGAAAGCTGAGAAAGCCTGTCCGAAAGCTCTGCGTTCTCGTTGTACAGCAGATCGTACTTTTCAAGCAGCATCTCTATATAATCTTCCACCTCGGTTATGTTATAACCGCGCAAAGAGATGGAAAACTCTTTATTTCTGATCTCCTCGGGTAGATTCATTATCTGCCTCCAGTATCATTTGTATTTTTCTGCAAAAAGGCGATATCTGCCCTTTTTATTCTGCTCGGAAACGGAAAGAATACGGAACTTTCCGTGCCCTCTTACGGAGATTATGTCTCCGTCGCTTACCGAAACGTCGGGCTTTTCCGTTACGCGGCCGCCGCATTGAACGGCACCCGACTGAACGAGAAGCTTTGCCTTTTCTCTTGCAAGGCGGCAAAGGGAACCTACCACGGCGTCAAGCCTTGGCGCGGGAACGGTGTCGCTTACGGGCTCGAACTCTCTTTTGGGCATAAGCTCCGCAAGCTGATAAAACGATATCTCTCTGACCCTTACGGTATCTCTGCCAACTCTTTCCAAGGCGCTTTCAATAAGCGCACCAACGGGTCGGTCGCAGATCATATAAGCAAGATCGGGACCTGCGGTGCGTATATCGCCGCAGGAATCGCGCTCGATACCGAGATTAAGAATGGCGCCGAGCCAATCGCGGTTGGTAAGCTCTTTGTAGCCGCTACCCTTAAGCTCAAGGGCGCATACGGGATCTCCGAAGTACGCTTCGGAGACTATGATCTCGTCTCCAAGCTCGGAAAGCGGAAGATATCTGTCCGGAACGAAGAACGCTTTTTTTCTTTCAGCCTCATCATAGCCGCCCCACAGAAAAAGCCGTTGCTCCTCGCCGAGCCTTCTTGCACAAAGAAGCATCTCCGTCTGTTCGGCATAAGAAAGGAACGTGCCCACAGACGGCACGCCGTTAGACGCACGGCGCAGAAGCTCGGCGCATCTGGCGGCAAGCAGGGTCATTCCCCCGTTATCTCTTTCATTCATATCACAGCATCATATCCACTGCGGCCACGATAAAGATGGCGATCATACCGGGAAAATCGATCATCATATTATCCGACCACCCCATACGGTCAAAAAGTGCACGCACGGGGAAGATGAATATCTCCGTATAGAAAACGGCAAAACCCATTAGCGGTCCTTCCTCGTCCAAGCCCAAAAGGCTGAAAACGCAACGAAGCAACCACAGCCAGACCGCGGCCTGAAGCAAAATGTCTACCGTTTCACAAAAAATACTAACCAAACCATCCACTTGCAAGCACCCGTACCGAAGTTTTCCGTCTTTTTAAAAAGCCACGCTGCCCGTATCTGACGGCACGGGCAGCATTAACTTATTCAGCTCGTTCAGAACTTTACGCTATCCTCATCAGAAGACTCTTCCTCTGCAGCTGCACGTGCGGCGTCAGTCATGGGGTCGCCGGTCACGGTAACGTTGCCGGGAGTGATCACATAAGTGTTGTTGGAAACCTTGCGGATGTCGCCCTTAATGGCAAAGGCAACACCGGAAAGGAAGTCGATAAGGCGCTTTGCGGTATCCTTGCCCGCAGCCTCGAGGTTAAGTACGACGGTACGGCGGTTGAGCAGATGCTCGGCGATCTGATCGGCGTTCTTAAAGGACTCGGGGCGAACGACCTTCAGCTCGATGGCATTGCCGGAAATGTTTACGGGTGCCGCAGGCTCTGCGGTATACTCGTCGTTTTCTGCCATTCCGTTATCGTCCGTCTCATTTTCATAAGACATATCGTAATCCTCGTAGCCGTCCTGATCGTAACCTTCATCCTCTCTTGAATAACGCTTGAGCAAATCCTTGAATCCCATTTTTATCCTCCAAAATACGATTTGATTTTAATTATTTTTTAAAAACAGCTCTGCCGATGCGAACGAGATCGGCACCTTCCTCGATGGCGATCTCGAAGCTTTCGCTCATTCCCATAGACAAAATCGGCATTTTTACATAGCTATCTATATTATGCGGTTTTTTTTGAAAAAAGTCAATAAAAATATTGTAAGTTTCTTTAAAATATTTACGATAATCTTCAATATTTTCGCAATTTGGTGCCATTGTCATCAATCCGCGCAGTTCAACGTGGGGAAACTCGCCAAGCTTTGCGGCAAAGGCGGGAAAATCCTCGGGCATAATGCCGCCCTTTTGTGCTTCCCTTCCACTGTTGATCTCGCAGAGGACGGCGGTGCGAACCCCTGCGTTTGCGGAATGCTTTTCTATGGCCTCCGCAAGGCGCAAAGAATCGAGGGAGTGAATAAGGCTTACCTTGCCTATCAGGCTTTTTACCTTATTCGTCTGCAGACTGCCGATAAAGTGAAGCTCTATATCCTTATCCAGCTTATCGTATTTTTCAAGCAAGGAGGAAACTCTGTTCTCTCCGAAAAGCTTTACTCCAAGGCGTGCGGCGTAATTCATCTCTTCCGCAGTTGCGTATTTGGAGGCAACGAGCAAACGCGGATCGTTTCCCTTTTCCGATCTTTTCGTTGCCGCGCTCATACGCGCTCTTATCTCGCGGAGATTTTCGTCAATATAAGAAAAATTGCTGTTATCCATAATTCCTCAATCAATTATCTGACCGTGGTACAGTCCCGTACCCGAAGTGATTATGCTGTCGTAAAGTCCCAGCGCACCGTAAAGGATCACCTCCCGCTCTACGGGATTTCCTTCTTTGTCCGTATCGTCCACCTTCACGGTCACGGGGGTTCCGTTTTCCTTAACGTACGCATATCCGTCAACCGTTCCCTCCACTTCTATCACGCGGAAAAGCACGGTATTGCCAAACAGCGCGTACACTCCCTCCCTGCCATCAACGTATCTGATGGCAGAAACGGGAACACGGAGACCGCTGTATTCGGCCGTCTTAACGGATACGTTGTATCTGCGGAGCTGATAAAGGCGGTCGGGCATTTCCTCGCTGCTGTATATCAGAAGCGCCCGTTCCCCCTCCTCAACGGTTCTTTCCAGAAGCATATTGAGAACGAGACCTCCGCAATCCGCAAACTCCACCTCCCCGTATCTGCCAACGGGAAAATCGTCAAGGGAGTCCTTTTCCGTTTCTATCACCAGATACCACTTGCGGGATGCGGCAAGCTTGCCCACTGCCGTTCTTCCTGCAGGGTCGGTGCCCGGCTGTGCGTTCTTTAGTCCGTCAAAGGACGAAGGCGAAATATCCTTCAGCGCGTCAAGGGTGTAAACGCTTTCCTTGCCGTCGCAGGTGCTGTAAAAATATCCCGCAAAAGGCGCGTATATACGGGAGCGCTCACCCGTAAGAGAATCGGCAAGAGCCGCTCTTTCACTTTTTAACGCCGTGAGGGCAACGGAATAATCCTCCTTGGAGGAGAAGATCAGTTCCTTGCGGTTTAGCAGAACCAAAAGCTCCTCACTGCGTGCCGCCGCCTGCAGATACGAGTTATCTGCAAGCTCTCCGCGAAGCGCCGCGAGGGCTACGTTAATACTGTTTTCCAAAGCTTTGGTATAAGAAACGGAAACGGAATTCCCAACGGCTGAGGCCTCAAGCACTGCAATACGCCGATCAAGCTCCTTCAGTTTTTCGGTTACCTGTGCGCTGTCGGGATTCTTATATGCGGTTAGAAGCATATCCCCTGCCGCAACGCGCTCCCCCTCGGGGTGCAGTACGTCCATTGCACCGCCGTACTCGGAATAAAGAACCGTCTCGTCCCTGAACATATATCCCACGGTATCGAAGCGCTCCTCGGCAGAGGAGCGGAGCGCAGCAGTGACCTCCACGCTTCCCTCAAAGCCGCCCGTTACGTGCCAGCATACGTAGTACACCAGCCCCAGCAGAACCACCGAGCCCACGGCACCGATAAACACGTTTCTGAGATATCCCGTATCAAAGACATCGGAAAACCGCGTCTTTTTTCTTTTTCTGTTTTTTTCGACTTTTGCGCCTTCCCTATCCGAGGGATCGTGCACGTTTTTTCTCATCAGTTAAGCTCCAACAGCCTTGCGGCCTCCTCGGCTATGTTTTCCAAGCTTTTTCTTTTGCCGTCAGCGTCCACCCACACCCACTTAACGTAAGGCACGGCGGAATACCAGGTCATCTGCCTTTTTGCATATCTGCGGGTGGCGTAGGTAAGGCGCATTATTGCATCCTCGCGGCTTTCCCTGCCGTCAAGATAAGGAAAAAGCTCCTTGTAGCCTATTGCCTGCGCCGCGGCGGCACATTTTTCAAAAACGCCATTTTTACGGAGCTCTGCAGTCTCCTCCGCAAGTCCTGCGGCAAACATTTTGCGCACTCTTTTTTCGATTGCGGCACTGCGCACTTCCCTGTCCTCGTATCCGAGGGCGATAACTCCGTAATCCTTTACGCAGGTATGCTGGGGGGTCTGCTTATCAAGCTCGGTTTTTGTCTTTCCGCTGACCTCGATTATCTCAAGAGCGCGAAGCACCCTGCGCACGTTGTTTGCGTGGATATTTTCGGCCGCTTCGGGATCAAGGGCTTTAAGGCGGCGGTGCATCTCTTCGGCGCCAAAGCGGTCGCACTCTTTTTCAAGGCGGGCGCGGACCGCATCGTCCTTGGGCTGACCCTCGGGCAGGCCTCCCCGCAAAAAGCAATCAAGATAAAGACCCGTGCCTCCGCAGATAACGGGCAGTTTTCCTCTGCTTAAAATATCCGCCTCCGCCTTTTCGCACAACACGGAAAAATCAGCGGCGGAAAAGGGCTGATCGGGATCAAAAATATCTATTAAGTGATGGGGTACTCCCCTCTTTTCTTCCTCTGTGGGCTTTGCGGTTCCAACGTCACACCCGCGATACACAAGCATGGAATCGCAGGAAATGACCTCTCCGCCGTATCTTGCGGCAAGATAAGCCGCAAGATCACTCTTGCCCGATGCGGTAACGCCCGCAACGGCTATTCCTGTCATGGCTACTCCGTATCAGTTGATATCGTTCTGCTTGCAGTATTCTCCGATAGCGGCCGCAGTGGGCACACCGCCCACACCTCCGCCGTTCTGCTCAAGCACGGCAAGAGCAACGGAAGCGTACTTTACCGCTACCTCCATGCTCTTGGTCTGCATAAAGGTATATGCAAGTGCAGAGAGAAAAACGGGTGCGGCGGCACGAACGTCGGCTACGTTTTTTCCTCGGTTCGGCGCTATACTGCAATACTTGCCGTCGTAAATGTAAACGCCCCGTTCCCTGAGCTTCATTACCACGTATTTCGTTTTTACCGCAGAAGCAAGCTTAACGGCACATTTAAGGCAATTCTCCATGGTATCGGGCATGATATGAGTTATGCGATAAGCCTGAGCCTCGTCACACACCAGAGCTTCACAGCCGCAAATACCGGAAAAATCGGTAGCGGGCGTAACTCCGCAAGCATCAAGAAACATGGGAATATCCTGCAGATCGCACATCTCCGCAATGTAATTTATATGCTCAATCGGCATCTCGAGGGAGGTGCAGACGCAATCGGGGCGGCTTGCAAATGCCTCCTCGATAAAGCTGTGACGCACCGCCTCAAAGGCTCCCGGGTAGAAAGCAGACCGCCTTGTTCCGCTATCCTCCGCAAGAGTCATCATAAACGCGGTGGGCAGATGCTTGTCCGTATAAACGGAATCCAAAGAAATACCCTTATCGCGGCAAAAACGGGTAAGCAGATCGCCGTAACGGTCGTCTCCAAGGCAGGTGCAAAGCAGACTGTGAGCGCCAAGCTCCGCAATTGCGGTAGCCCCGACGAGCCCGAAGCCCCCGGGAGTTATCTCCCTGTCTCCCCGCTCCACCGTGACCTCGTTTACCAGAGGGATCTTTGCCAGATTGCAGGTGAACTCAATTTCCGTATTACCTACGGTCAAAAACATCTTTTCCATTTTCATCCCCCTCGTTCTGCATTTATACGCGAATATACTTATACATAGTATATTGTATCACAGTATTTCGCCGAAATCAATACGAAACGAGCCATAACACGATCAAACTTTTTCCGAAGATCTTAAAGGCAAAAAGCGGCGAGCTTGCGCTCGCCGCTTTTTCATATGCTTGCCGCCATCCCCTCGCGGGTCAGCGGGCTTTATTATCCGTCAGCACGGAAAAGATTGCTTTTTGGAATCAATAAACGTCTACTCCGTCTACAACAACGTTGAGCTTATCGGTACCCATGGAGTTCTTGTTTGCCCAGAGGGTAGAACCGGTATTGATGCCCTTATCGTTGATCTCGTAGCCGTTAACAACGGTATCGTTAACGATGAGCTCGTAAGACTTGCCGTAGTCGTTACCGATCTCGATAGCAGCCTTAAGGTCGGCAAGACCGCCGTTATCGTTGAAGGTACAACCGTTAACGGTGAGCTTGGTGTTAGCCGTACCGTAAAGGAGAAGTGCCTTACCGTCGTTGTTAAAGGTGCAGTTGTTGAAGGTTGCCGCCTCTGCGCCCCAAGTCCAAACGTTGTATAGGTCACCGGAAACATTGAAGGTACAATCGTTGAAGGTTGCGCTTCTGTAGAGAGACCAAACGCCGTTGAGGGTGCAGTTGTTAAAGGTACCAATCATGTAAGGATAACCGGGGTGATAGGTACCGGTGGAGGTGAGAGTTATGTTTTCAAAGGTTACGGTAGAGCTATGGAAGCTGTAGTCACCGTTTCCTTCAGATGCGCCGTCATTCTGAGCGGTGATCTTGGTTTCGCCATTACCAACTAAGGTAAGCGTTTTGCCGCTTGCAGAATCGGGAACGATATACTCTCCGGAGCCGAGAATAATGGTACCTGCACCGGAAGTAAGCGCAGCGTTCAGACCGGTATTGTCATCCGCATAGGTTGCCTCGGTGTTAGCCTTATCCTTGAGCTCGTCGTTTGCAACAGTCTTGCCGCCCCAGTCGTTGTACTGAACGTCAAAGGTAGCGCCGTTAGCAATGCTGGTAGCTTTGATGACTTCGCCTGCGCTGTTACCGCTGTTGACTGCAGCGTTGTACTGAATGGTGATCTGGGAATCTGCACCAACTTCGTTGAAGCGAATAACGCGATCCGCAACGTTCTTCATAACGTTGTTCTTGATAACAACGGTCTTGAAATTAACAGGACCGCCGCCCTGAAGCGCAATAGCGTTGTGACCGAGAGTGTCAAAGGTATTTCCAAGAACGGAAATGCCGTTAATGTGACCGGTGTAAATACCCTGATAGCAGCTGTTGAATTCGCAGTTTTCAACGGTGAGGTTCTTCACTTTGCCGTTGTTGGCTTCGTTATAGTAACGGATTGCGGCACCGTTAGCGGAAGCGGTTCCGCCGGTGGTGAAGGAACAATCACGGAAGGTAATGCCGTCGATCACGGTATTGGCATCGGAGGTATTGATATCAATCTTACCGGTAAATGCAACGTTTTCAATGGTCACGTCGCTGATGTAAGAAGTGCTGTAATAAGCAGAGCCGGCATCGTAGTCGATGTCACGAACGTAGTCGTAAACGTCACCGTAGGAATGACCGGTGCTATGGATAAGACCCGCAACCTTAGCGCCATCCTCACCAACGATCATAAGATTCTCAACGGTGGTGGTGTACTGGGGAGTGGTATGCCACTTGTTGTCAGCAAGGTGAGCCTTGAAAGTTTCGGCATCCGTGGTTTCAAAGCTGCCGGTATGAAGAGTGCCCTGACCACAAACGTAGGTGGTATTGCTGCCTGCATACTTGGTGGGTCTGCCCAGATAGAGAACGCCGTAATCACCGGCCTCAAGAACCAGCTTCATATTGGTAGTGCTGCCGTATTTACCGTCAAGATAATCCTGAACGTTGGAGGGGTTGACCTTGTATGTAGCAACGGGAGCGTCAACGTCGTACTGATCGTCAAAGCTGTCTCCCTCAAAGGTAAGCTGAGTAGCAAAGAGCTGAACGGAGAAATCGGAACCGATGGACTTTTCCTGATACTCGTTGCCTGCGGTCTCCTGCATCTTGAAGGCGATGGTGATAACGTCGCTTTCGTCCTTCTCAAGAATACCGTTGCCGGTCTCGCCGAGCTTTGCAAGAACCTCGGTAAGAGTGCCGAGTCTGGGCATGTCGGTAAGATCCGCACGCTCTTCGATCTGCTTCGCGGGATCGATGTAGTAAACGTCGATCACCTTTGCAAGATCGGAAACGATACCGTTTGCAATGATGCTTACGTTGTACTTGAACGCGAGAGTGCCCTTATTGGCAATTCTGATGTGGCGTACCTGTACGTAACCGGGCTCCCAGTTATCGTAATCAAAGATAGCGCCGCTGGACGCGTCGGTCCAGCCTGCATCAGCAGTAGGAACGGCTTCACTTCCCTCTGCCCAATGCATTTCAACGTCCAGCTTACCGGTCTTGATGATGTTGCCCGCACTTGTTACCGTGTCGGTAAACCAAGCGAAGGTCGTGCCGATAAGCATGGAAAAGCAGAGCATAAGAGACAGAACGCTCGTGAGCAATGCTTTTCTGGTGGTGTTTTTTGTCATTATTCTGACCTCCAATTAATGTTATAATTAATCCCAACGAATAGGATAACTATACAGTATATATTCTACCCCCCCCGATTTTTTTGTCAATAGCTTTTTTGAAATTTTTAAGTAAATACTACATATTTTTTGGCATTGGCAGATCACGAAAGACTCGAGAAAAAATCCTCCCTGTGTAAAGGTTTCGCCTCCCGAGCCTCCCTTTACACAAGGGAGGTGCCGAGGAACGAGGCTGAGGGATTGTGGAGAAGCACAAAAACAATCCCCCACCGCTTCGCGGAGCCCCCTTTACACAAAGGGGCCTCAAGTTAGTTTGGCTTGCGAATACACCTCATCCACCGCTAACGCGGTCCCCCTTCTCCCGTCGGAGAAGGCTTACGTTTGCCTCACTTTTACAGCAAAATCGGCAGAGAAAACAATTTCTCTGCCGATCGTATTTTTATTCCTCGATATGCTCAATTCCCTGGCTGATTATGGTGCGCACGTGCTCGTCTGCAAGTGAATAAAACACCGCTTTACCCTCACGGCGGCATTTTACCAGCTTTGCCCGCTTCAGAACGTTAAGCTGATGGGAGATGGCGGAAGAGGTCATCTTCAGCACCTCCGCAAGATCGCAGGTACAGACCTCCGCCTCAAACAGCACGAAAAGTATCTTCATTCTCGTGGAGTCTCCAAAGACCTTGAAAAGCTCGGAAAGGTCAAAAAGCTTCTCGTCGCCGGGCATCTTTTCCTCCACTATGGAAAGAAGCTCCTCATGCACTGCGTTTATATCGCAAATATCTTTATTTATGCTCATACTTTCTCCTATCTCATTGCGCGCAAGGCGTTCAACACCGCAAGCACCATTACGCCAACGTCGGCAAATATCGCCGCCCATATATTTGTAATTCCGAATGCGCCCAGAACAAGGCAAAGCGCCTTTATTCCGATGGCAAAAACTATATTCTGATAAACGATCCTCATGGTCTTTTTCGCAAGCTTTACGGCGGTTACGGTCTTGCGCGGATCATCGTCCATAATGACCGCGTCTGCCGCTTCTATTGCCGCGTCGCTTCCAAGGGCTCCCATGGCGATACCCACGTCCGCGCGTCGTATAACGGGGGCATCGTTTATTCCGTCACCCACAAAAGCCGTGTATCCCCTTGCCTTTTCCATAATGTTCTCAAGGGCGCTTACCTTATCTCCGGGAAGAAGCTCGTATTTTACCTCGTCAAGGGATAGCTCCCTTCCCGTTCTTTCAGCTTCGTCTTTTCTGTCGCCCGTCAGCATTGCCACACGGTAAACGCCGTTATGCTTCAGCTCCCTTGCAAGTCCCGCCGCGCTTTTCTTTACGCGGTCGGAGATCACGATGCTTCCGAGGTATTCTCCGTCTGCGGCAATGAACACCTCCGTGCCCGTTCCCTTGGCGCAAGTCTTAACGCCAAGCTCGTACATAAGCTTACCGTTGCCAACTGCGATCCTTTTGCCGTCCACCGTTGCGATAACGCCTCTGCCCGCCTGCTCTGTGATCTCGGTTGCGGCGCTTGCAGTCTCTTTGCAGTAAGCCTTTTTCAGACTTAAGGCGATGGGGTGGGTAGAGCCGCTTTCCGCCAGTGCCGCATATCGTAAAAGCTCCGATTCCGTTATTTTCACGGGTTTTACCTCGGCAACCTCAAAAACGCCTTCCGTGAGCGTACCCGTTTTATCGAACACAACGCACTTAACGCCCGCAAGCTTTTCAAGATAATCGGATCCCTTTATAAGTATTCCCTTCCTGCCCGCGCCGCCGATGGCTGCAAAGAAGGTAAGGGGTATGCTTATTACCAAGGCACAGGGACAGCTTATTACCAGAAAGCTTAACGCCCTGTATATCCACAGCGACCACCTTCCGCCATCCCCCAACACAATTCCCGCAACAGGAGGCAAAACCGCAAGAAGCAACGCGGCGGCACAAACGGCGGGAGTATAATACCTTGCGAATTTGGTTATAAACTTTTCCGACCTTGATTTTCTTGCGGCGGCGTTCTCCACAAGCTCAAGTATCTTTGATGCCGTGGATTCCCCGTAAGGAGCGGTCACCCTTACTGTTATGACACCGTTAAGATTGACACATCCGCTCTGCACCGTCATACCCGCGTAAACGGAGCGGGGAACGCTTTCCCCCGTAAGCGCAGAGGTATCAAGAGAGGAAGAACCCGTAATCACCACCCCGTCAAGGGGTATTTTTTCGCCGGGGCGAACGGTGACCACGTCACCCACCTTTATTTGCTCGGGAGGCACCGCCCTCAGCTCTCCCTTTTCATCGGTTATATTTGCGCTGTCGGGGCGCAGATCCATCAGCTCTCCTATACTGCGGCGGCTTTTGCCGAGAGCTATGCTCTGGAACAGCTCTCCGATCTGATAGAAAAGCATAACTGCAACTGCCTCTGCGTATTCTCCGAGAGCTATTGCGCCGACCGTTGCCGTAGCCATCAAAAAGTTCTCGTCAAAAGCCTGACCCGCGAAAATACCGCGCAACGCCGAGATAAGAATATCGTAACCGATAACGAGATACGCCGCACCGAACAGCACGTAGCTTATAATCCCCTTCGGCACGAAAAACGCGGCACACAGCAAAGCCGACGTGCATATTATCCTTATAAGAGCTTTTCTCTGCTTTCTGCTCATCAGAAATATATCTCGCAATCTCTCTCGATTTTGCGGCAAGCCTTCAAAACGTCCTTCATCACCTTGCCCGTATCGGCGCCGTCCTCAAACTCAACGGTCATCTTAAGAGTCATAAAGCTGATGCTTGCGCTCCTTATTCCCGCTATCTTTGCCGCCGCCTGCTCCATTTTTGCCGCGCAGTTTGCACAATCCACTTCTATTTTGTATGTTTGTATCATTTCAGCACCTCTTTATTATGATTGAACAATCGTTCAATCGTTTGTTTCATTATACTCCGCAGTTCCCTGTTTGTCAACGGTTTTACGAATAAAAAACCGTAGCTTGTAACATAATTTTAACAATTTTATTTGGTGAAAAATATTGCATTTTTAATAGAGCCTTGGTAAAATATAATCAAGAACGATATAAGGAGGATTTTACTATGTTCTGTACCTTTAAAAAAGAAAAACAGCCCGATACCCTTAAGACAGTACTTGCCATCGTTGGCGCCGTAGTTGCCATTGCAGGTATCGCAGTTGCCGTTTCGGCAGTTATAAAGACCGTAAACAAAAAGCTCGCAGGTCTCAAGACCAACGAGGGCTCCGAGGATTGCCTGTGCGATGATTGCTGCTGCGAGCACGAGTTCTGCGGCGAGCCCTGCACCTGCAACGATCCCGTTACCGTTGTAGCCGAGGGTCGCGAGGTTACCGACGAAACCGAAAGCGGCGAAAGCATCTGACGTTTTCAATAAGAAAAACCGTGCGCAAAACGCTTGTTTTGCGCACGGTTTTTTTGACGACAAAAGGTTAGAAACGCAGGATAATAAGATCCCCGCACTGCACATCGTGACAGAGCGGGGATCTTATGAAAAAACGGTATCGACGCGATCCCCCATACCCACTTTTCGATCCAATACATTTTTCCTTTAAAAGTTCTTTGGGGGTGCGGGGGATTTCTTTCAAGAAATCCCCCGCATATCCTTGTACTGCTTAACGCTTATCTTGCCTTGGTTGCGATCTCCACGGCAAGCTTTGCAAGGAAATCGTTAAGGGGCATGGTTTCGTTGGTGCCTTCCTTGCGGTTACGCACGGCAACGGTACCGTCTGCCGCTTCCTTCTCGCCCACTACCACTGCGTAGGGGATCTTCTGGAGCTGTGCCTCGCGGATCTTGTAGCCGATCTTCTCGTTGCGCAGATCGTTCTCCACGCGCACGTTCATATTCTCAAGCGCTGCTGTAACCTGCTTTGCGTAATCTGCGCAGGCGTCGCTTATGGGCATTACGCGAACCTGAACGGGAGCAAGCCAAGTGGGGAACGCGCCCGCATACTTCTCAATGAGAAGCGCAAGAGTACGCTCGTAGCATCCCATGGAAGTACGGTGGATGATATAAGGAAGCTTCTGCTTATCGTCGCTGTCCGTATAATACATACCGAACTTCTCGGCAAGGAGCATATCTATCTGAATGGTAACGATGGTATCCTCTTTGCCGAATACGTTCTTGCACTGAATGTCAAGCTTGGGTCCGTAGAACGCCGCCTCGTCAATGCCGATCTCGTAATCAAGACCGATATTGTCAAGAATGCGCTTCATAACGCCCTGCGCCTCATCCCACTGCTCTGCGGTACCCTCGTATTTCGCGGTATTGTTGGGATCCCACTGAGAGAAGCGGAAGGTGCAGTCCTCAAGAAGGCCGAGAGTGTCAAGGCAATATTTTGCAAGCTCCAGACAGCCGCGGAACTCCTCCTCAAGCTGATCGGGACGAAGAACGAGGTGACCCTCGGAGATAGTGAACTGACGAACGCGGATAAGGCCGTGCATCTCTCCGGAATCCTCGTTACGGAACAGAGTGGAGGTCTCGCCGTAGCGGAGAGGAAGCTCACGGTAGGAGCGCTTCTTTGCCAGATACGCCTGATACTGGAAGGGGCAGGTCATGGGACGGAGGGCAAAGCACTCCTTGGTTTCGTCGTTGGGGTCACCAAGAACGAACATACCGTCAAGATAATGATCCCAGTGACCGGAGATCTTGTAAAGCTCGCGCTTTGCCATAAGGGGAGTCTTGGTAAGCAGATAGCCGCGCTTCTGCTCCTCGTCCTCTATCCATCTCTGGAGAGTCTGGATAACTCTGGAGCCCTTGGGAAGAATGATGGGAAGACCCTGACCGATAACGTCAACGGTGGTGAAAAGCTCAAGCTCGCGGCCTATCTTGTTATGGTCGCGCTTTCTTGCCTCCTCTACCTGCTCAAGATACGCCTTAAGCGCGTCCTTCGTGGGATATGCGGTACCGTAGATACGCTGAAGCATCTTATTATCGGAATTGCCGCGCCAATACGCGCCCGTGCAGCTTGTCAGCTTGAACGCCTTGATGGCACCGGTGGAGAAAAGGTGAGGTCCTGCGCAAAGGTCGGTAAAATCGCCCATGCGGTAGAAGGATATCTCCTCACCCTCGGGAAGCTCGTTTATAAGCTCGACCTTGTAGGGCTCGTCCTTCATAAACTCAAGCGCCTCGGCGCGGGGCAGAGTGAAACGCTCAAGACGGAGATTTTCCTTAACGATCTTCTTCATTTCGCCTTCAATAGCGGTAAGGATGTCCTGGGAAAAAGCAGTTTCGGAATCGAAATCGTAATAGAAGCCGTTGTCAACGGCAGGGCCGATGGTAAGCTTTACGTCCGGGTAAAGTCTTTTTACCGCCTGTGCAAGCACGTGGCTTGCGGTATGCCAGAAGGTCTTCTTTCCCTCTACGTTATCAAAGGTGTAAAGGGCGACCTCGCAATCCTCCGTAAGGGGGGTGGTAAGGTCTACCACTTTGCCGCCGATACCTGCGGAAAGCACCTCTCTGGATATAACGCCTGCGGCAGCAGCCGCATCGTATACCGTCGTATTCTCCGCAACGATGGCGGATACTTCACCGAATTTTACGTTGATCATAATGTTTTTCCTTTCTTTATATGTTGAATGTTTTTATATTTTCCAGTTGCGGTCAATAAACCGCGCAAGGGGAGATACCTTTGCGGATATTGCGTGCTTGGGGCACATTTCCTGACAGCAGAAGCAACGGATGCAGAGCTTATAGTCGTAAGCGGGTATCTTTGCTCCGTCCTTGAAGGTGACTGCCTTTTTCTCCGCGGGACAGCTTTCCACGCAAATGCCGCAGCCAACGCATTTATCCTTATCTATTACGGGCTTTTTGCGAAGAAGCGGTTCAAATGGTGCAAGGTGCTTTATCTTACCCTTATCCGCCGCACCGCGGTATACGTCAAAATCCTTAACGCCGTATTTTTCCCGCACCGTGGCGCAGTCGGTCACTTCCCTTTCCCCGGTCAAAAGCACCACCTCGATATTCTCAAAGGCCGTGTTTCCAACGCCGTAGCTTTCGCCGTAGGTGTTGGTGGGAACAAGCTGCGGGGCAAGATCCATAAGACAGCAAGCAACGGTGTCAAGAGCTACGGGATCGGTGCTTGCAAGTATCCAACCCATGTGCTTTACCGTTCCGCCCGAGGGCCCGTTACCCTCCATTGCGTCAACGGCGTCCATAACGTGAAGGACGGGCGGGAACATATTGTTCAGGTCCGCAAGCGCCTTTGCAAAGGCAACGGAATTGGGATATTTTACGTGGGTAGCGCCCTTATTGAAGCCGTACACAATGCCGAAAAGGTTCTTCTGCGCGCCCGTCATACGCTCCAGCATATGAGTTTTCATCTTGCAGATATTAACGATGGCATCCGCCTCACGCACGCCGTTGCAGATTATAAAGCTCTTGGCGCTCTTTCCATCCGGATACGGCATTTCCTCGCCGCCCTCAAAATCCGCAAGAGGGATACCCAGCTTTTCCGCCTCCCCGTGTATTCCGCAGGCGGTGCTTATCTGAAGCGTGCCCATAAAATGCGTACCGGGTGAATCTCCGTAAGTAATATCGGAATAACCCTTATCGCGCAAGTATTTACCTACGGCACCGAACACGGCGGGATGAGTGGTTACCGCCTTATCGGGAGAAGCCTTGGTAAGGAGGTTGGGCTTCAGCAATATTCTTTTATCCTTTTGCGGCATCGGTGCATCAAGCTCGGCAAGCGCACGGAACACCGCGTTCTCCGCTTCTCCGTAGCTTTCGCATCTGCAAAGCACCACCTTGCTTTTTTCCATAAAGCTCTCCTTAAAAACAAAAAACCGAAGGCACGCAAAATGCCTTCGGGGTGTGGATATTCCGCACGGTTCCACCCGATAGTTTAACTCAAATAAATATGAAACAGGCCGGAGCTTCCCCGGTAGGGCGGATGGTACCGTTGCGGGCCTTGCCGGAAAGCGTTGCAGCCTTTGCGCTTTCTCTCTGTACGGCGGTCTCCGAAACGACGTGTTCCGCGATCTTTTTTCAAATTATACAACGGATATTTTCAGTTGTCAAGAGGAATGATCGGATGCAGAGGCGGTTTTTTCCGCCTCTGCCCGTAAAAATCAATCTATTGCGGCTCTGCGGCGTACGTTGTATTCGGAACGGGGGTTCACGATCTCGCGCCAATCAAGGTCTCCGCGCTGAAGGGCGCAGATAAGCACCTCCGCGGTTGCTATGTTGGTGGCAACGGGGATATTGTGCACGTCGCAAAGACGAAGGAGCTGATGCTCTGCCTCGTCGTATTCTTCCTTGGGGGTAGTGCTTCTGAAGTAAAGAAGCACGTCTATCTCGTTATAAGAAATTCGGGACGCTATCTGCTGCTCTCCGCCGTGAGGGCCGGAAAGAAGCTTTTCAATCTTCAGCCCGGTAGCTTCTTCTATGTAGTTACCGGTGATCTGAGTAGCACACAGATTATGCTTACTGAGTATACCGCAATATGCGATACAAAACTGCGTCATCAATTCTTTTTTAGTGTCACTTGCAATTATTGCTATCTCCATCAAAAAAACCTATCGCTTTTTAGCGTCCTTTCTCTTTTTGTCGTATTCATCGCGCCGCATTGTCCTTATCTTCTTAAGCCGGACAAAAGCAACTTTTTTCTGTTCTTGATTCCGCGCACCTTGCAAAGAAGCGGAACGTGCTCCCCGTCAAGCCTTGCGGCGATATTTTCAAATGCCGTCTGTGATACGGACTTTATTTTTTTGCTCTCTCCGCACAAAAGTCCTCTTTCCGTAAGAAGAGCAAGCTTTGCATCCTTCGGAACTATGCCGATGATACGCACCGAGGTGCGGTCTATCATCTCGTTTATACCGTAATGCTCTCCCGCCTTTGCGGGATCCGTTTCCATACCGCTGACGATAAGCATAAGATCCTCAACGCCGTGCCCAACGAGAAGATCTCCCGACTTTTCGGCGGCTCTGACGGCCGTGGGCGCAGGGGTGGTCACTATGATGGCGCGCTTTGCGCAAGCGGCGGAAAGCTGAACGGAGCAATCCGCGCCGCCCGAGGTATCAAGCACCGTGTAATCGGGTTGACAGTACGCCTCAAGCTTCAGAAGTGCCGCATCAAGATTTTCCGGGGTAAGGTCCCCGTCGTAAAGATACGGTGCGGGGCAGAAAAATATGCCGGGACGGGCTTCGGTTGTAAGAAGCACTCTCTCGGCGCTTACTCTGTCCGCCGCCACGTCGCATATATCGAAAAGGACGTTATCCTCCACGCCGAGCATAATATCAAGGCTGCGGTTACCAAGGTCCATATCCACGAGCAGGACTCTTTTTCCCCTTTTTGCAAGCGCATAGGCAAGGTTTGAGGAGACCGTTGACTTTCCCACTCCACCCTTACAGGATGTTACAAGAATCCGATTAAACTGTTCCATCTTATCCTCCGACCGCGCTCATAAAAAAAATCCAGTGTGATTATATCACATTTTTGTACGATATGTCAATAAAATACCGAGAAATATTTACATTTTGAATTAAAGCACCAAGATTTATTTTTTATTTGCGTTTTTTATTGTAAAAGCGCGATAATTGATGTAAAATAATAGCATTGAAATCATTTTTCCGTATATTCGAAAAACATTTAAGGAGAAAACTTATGATTCTTGAAAGCATAAAGGCACTCACAGCCCTCGACCCCGAGGTGGGAAGCGCCATTAAGGCAGAATATGACCGTGCCCGCCGCGGTCTTGAGCTTATCGCATCCGAGAACGTTACGAGCGAGGCAGTGCTTCTTGCAAACGGCTCAATCCTCACGAACAAGTACGCAGAGGGTTATCCCGCCCACAGATACTACGGCGGATGCGAATGCGTTGATATAGTGGAGAACCTTGCGCGTGACCGCGCCTGCAAGCTTTTTGGCGCGGAGCACGCAAACGTACAGCCCCACAGCGGCGCTCAGGCTAACAGCGCAGTATACGTTGCCCTTCTCAAGCCGGGCGACACCGTTATGGGAATGAGCCTTGCGGAGGGTGGACACCTTACCCACGGAAGTCCCGTCAACTTCTCGGGTCTTACCTACAATTTCGTTCCCTACGGGCTTGATCCCGTTACCCACAGAATAGATTACGATAACATGGAGGCTCTTGCAAAAGAGCACAAGCCAAAGCTTATAGTTGCCGGCGCTTCCGCATATCCCAGAATCATCGATTTTGCACGCATTGCGGACATTGCCCATTCCGTCGGCGCTTACTTCATGGTCGATATGGCGCACATTGCGGGGCTTGTTGCCGCAGGACTGCACCCCTCCCCCGTGCCTTACGCGGACATCGTGACCACGACCACTCACAAGACCCTGCGCGGTCCACGCGGAGGCATGATCCTTTGCCGCGAGGAGCTGGCAAAGGTCATCGATAAGGGCATCTTCCCCGGCACTCAGGGCGGCCCTCTCGAGCACGTGATCGCCGCAAAGGCAGTTTGCTTCGGCGAGGCGCTGAAGCCCGAATTCCGCAATTATCAGCAAAGAGTTATCGATAATGCAAGAGCGCTTGCCGACGCCCTCGTTTCGGAAGGCTTTGAGCTTGTTTCCGGCGGAACGGACAACCACCTTATGCTTCTTGACCTTCGCAACACCGAGGTTACGGGCAAGGAGCTTGAGCACAGGCTTGACGAGGTGTATATCACCGTTAACAAGAACGCCGTTCCCGGAGATCCCCGTTCTCCCTTCGTTACCAGCGGCATAAGAATAGGCACTCCCGCAGTTACCACAAGAGGACTTAACACGGAGGATATGAAGACCATAGCGCATCTTATCCGCCTTGCCGCCTTTGATTTTGAAAACAGCGCGGACTATTGCCGCGATGAGGTAACCAAGCTCTGCACCAAGTATCCCCTCTTTGATTAAGATAACTTTTTTGCGGGATCATTACTTTTATTTTGCACTTGAATTTTACTTGACGATTGGTTATAATAACCAACGAGATATTTTACCGGCGGTTTTTCCGCAAGGAGGATCATATGAGTCAGATCAGAAAAATAGGCCTGCTTACTTCCGGAGGAGACGCCCCCGGAATGAACGCCGCCATCCGAGCGGCAACGCGTACCGCACTCAAGCGCGGCGTTAAGGTCGCGGGTATCTACCGCGGCTACAGAGGTCTTATCGAGGGAGATATCAAGGATTTTACCGCACGTGACGTTTCCAATATGATAAACCACGGCGGCACCATTCTTTACAGCGACCGTTGCAAGGAATTTGCAACCCCCGAGGGAATGGCAAAGGCAGTTGCTACCTGCAAGGAGCACGAGATCGACGGCATCATATGCATAGGCGGTGACGGAACCTGGAGAGGTGCCGCAGACCTTACCGCCCACGGCGTGCCCTGCATCGGTCTGCCCGGAACCATTGATAACGATATTACCTGCACCGATTACACCATCGGCTTTGATACGGCGATGAATACCATTCTTGAGATGGTTGACCGCCTCCGCGATACCTGCGAGAGCCACGCCCGCTGCAACGTTGTTGAAGTAATGGGTCGCAACGCAGGTCACATTGCACTGCACACCGGTATTGCAACCGGCGCCACCGCAATCGCCATCCCCGAGATCCCCTTTGACGAGGAGCAGATGCTCAATGATATCATTGAGTGCAGAAAGGACGGCAAGCGCCACTTTATAATCATGGTAAGCGAAGGACTTCCCGGCTACGGCGAACATCTCGCAAAGATCATCCCCGAGATCACGGGCGTTGAAACACGCTTTGCCTGCCTCGGTCACGTGGTTCGCGGCGGTGCACCTACCCTTCGCGACCGTTTACTTGGCGCAGAGA
This sequence comes from Oscillospiraceae bacterium, assembly GCA_015064505.1. Lineage (GTDB taxonomy): Bacteria > Bacillota > Clostridia > Oscillospirales > CAG-272 > RUG12395. The sequence continues at coordinate 5,298 of SVSB01000034.1, read as the reverse complement.
TGGGTCACGCGGCCGTTGAGCATATGCTCTCCGGCAATAGCAACATCGTTATGTGCGAGCGCGACGATACCATCGTTCCCATGGATATCCACCTGGCAATGCTTATTGACAGAGTATACAAGGGAACGGTCAAGCCCGGAGAGCTTGAAACACTCACCGGTAAGGATATCGACATAATGAATATGCTTCTTACCCGCAAGCGCGCAAAGATGCAAAAGCTCTACGCCGCCGCACACGAGATCTCCAAATAATATTATCCGCAAAGCGGCTGTTGCCATCGCAACAGCCGCTTTTTTATCTGCCCCCGTCCACTATCTTAAGAATACAAATGCTTCGGTCGTCCTTTTCTCCGTTGTTTTTCTCTGCCGCATCAAGAATGCGCGAGCACATCACGGGGAGATCGTCCGTCCAGCTTACGGTGAGGAGAGAAAGCAACCACGGACAATCCTCGTAGCTCTGGGCAACTCCGTCACTTTGCATTATAATTATATCTCCGATCTCTGCATCAAAGCTTACCTGCTCTGCCTCTGCGGCTCTGACGATTCCGATTGGCAAAGTTTTTGACTGGATCCGGAAAAGCCTGCCGCCCCGTTTAACGAATGAAGGTGCCGCTCCGCTCTTTATAAAGGACGCCTTTCCGCGTATCATATCAAGCTCGAACAGATCCACGGTGGCACTGCACTCCCCCTCCGAGCAACGGACGAGATCGTTCAACATTTCAATAGTTATATCCTTAGCATTGCCCGCAGACAGCATCTTTTTGAGAAATACTGCACAAACGCCGCTTGTAAGCGCCGCCTCGCTACCGCTGCCCATACCGTCCGAGATCATGGAATAGTAATAATCCTCCCTGTTTTCAAAAACGGAAACGGAATCTCCGCACTCTCCGCTCTTTTCCTTGGGTCTGCTCAAAAACGCCATCTTGACGCCGAGCCTGCGGATGCTGTGAGCACTGATCACACTGCGGCCGTTTTCAACGTTGCATACAGGCAAGGACAGACGGCATTTACAAAGCTTTTCCATGCGCTTTTGCAAAACGCGAGGGTCGACCACACCTTTTCCTCCCGCAGTAATGTGCATACGGCGGCTTCCCGTGACCGTAACGGTGCAATCCTTTCCCAAAATATCGGCACATTCGGCTTGCAGAAGCGCGGACAAACGGCGGTCCACACAGTGCTCCCTGCCGTTTATCTCCAAAGCGCGGGTCATAAGCGCCGCGATCGCCTCGTAATCCATTGCAAGCACCTCGGTGCGATCCTTGCTTAATTTGCTGCGTACAAGAGCGGCACAGCCTGCGTTTATATCGTTTATTATCCCGTCTACGCTTGGGCAACGCACCGTGAAGTAGGGCGGAAGATTGCTCCTGCGCACCTTTTTTCCGTTTGAAAGTGAGCTTACCACCTTACTCATTACGTCTGCGGTGGAGGAATACTCTCTGTTCCAGCAAAGAGGGGAGGTGCGGCACCGCTTGCAATATTTATCGCAGGCATTGGTGCATATCGCCCTCAGCTCCGCTTCATCGGGTCTTCTGTATCTGTCGGAAAGTGCGTAGCACACCTCGGAAAGGGAACGAAAGCTTTCAGAAAGTGCCTCAAAGCGCTTTTTGCAATCAACTTCAGCTGCATCGGCATCCGTCTGCTCTTCTCCGCCCGTCTCGAATATCCGATCAAAGAAGGAGAGGAGCCCGAAGCGTTCACCGAGATAATACAGGGAAGCCCCCCAAACGATACCCGGCAAGGAGTCGAGGAGTCCATTGCCTCCACCCGCCATATACGCGGCTACCACGGAGGAGGCAACGGCAAGGGCGCAGGCAAGCTTCACGGAGACAGTATCAAGAAGACCGGCACAAAAGCCCGCAACGGCAAATACGTGAAGCGAAGCGGGAGCTCCCGCAAGTCCCATAAGTGTCCCTGCCGCAGTTCCGTACAGCACGCCGAGCCTGCGGGCGGTAAACAACGTTACCGCCAGAGCCGCAACCTGTGCCACGGAAACCCCGAGCAACTCAATGGATTTAAGCGAAAAGATCAGGCAACCGATAAACACCCCACAGCACCACAGATTTGATCCTTTGCTTCTTTTGCTGTCGCCGCTGACGGCAAGCTGTACCGTATAGGTAAAAAGCGGACAAAGGACGATAAGCAAAAAGCTGCCGAGCAGGTCATAATATCTGTAGCCGTGACGTATGATATTGTATATGCCGCAGGCAAAGCCTGCGATAGCCGAAAGGTATACGCACATTCCTCTGCTTGCTTCAAAGGCGGTGGTACGAGGCTTTGAAGAAAACAGTGGTACGAGCAAACGCACCGCCGCTATAAGCACAGTGAGGGCGGCGTAAATATATCCCCCCTGCCCCAAGGACATAGCCCCCGCAAAAACGCCTGCGGCAACCGACGGCAGATACATAACCGAGCCTGCAAGAAACCCAATGCCCAGCGGATATACGGAAAATGGCAGGGGCGCACGGGAAAGGAGCAAGGCCATTAAGAATGTAAGCAGCATTGAAATACCCTTGCTTACAGCGGAAAGGGGGAGAGCCCTTTCCGCCGTTACGGCGGCATCAAAAAGCGCGCCGCGCACGAATGCGGGAACGGAAAGTGCACGCCTCCGTCCCGCTGTATTCCGCCGCACCGAGGCGTTTTCCCCGCTTGCGGCACCTTGTGCTCCGCAGGGCACAGGCTTGTCCCTTTTATCGGTTTTATTACGGCTCTCCGCGCCGCCTTTCTTCAAGACTTTGCGCCGAGCTTTTCTTTCTTCGTTCATACTTCCCTCCTGCGGACGTGGTAAAGGATATTTTAGCAGAAGGAAAGCAAAAACCTTGTCACAATAGATATGATTATTTTGTATTTTTTTGCACGTATGAGACACAGCACTACGAAAAGTTGCGAAAGAGGTACGCTCTCTATTGACAAGGGCAGAAAACTGTAGTACAATTTAGAAAAAATATTGTTCCTATGTAAAATCGTTTGTAATCCAAGTTTCAAAGCTCTGCTTGCGAGGATGAAACGAAGTATGCGACGCACTGTTTTCGTTTCCGCAGAAAAAATCGCCGCAGACGAGGCGCGACGAAGCAAGCAAAGCGCCGCCGTATTTTCATACGGCAAGCTGCTTGCAAGGATGAAACGAAGTATGCGACGCACTGTTTTCGTTTCCGCAGAAAAAATCGCCGCAGACGAGGCGCGACGAAGCAAGTAAAGCGCCGCCGTATTTTCATACGGCAAGCTGCTTGCGAGGATGAAACGAAGTATGCGACGATATGTTTTTTCTTCCGCAGAAAAAATCGCCGCAGACGAGGCGCGACGAAGTCCGCGCAACGACCGCGTATTTTCATACGCCGAGTAAGCGGACGAGGATGAAACGAAGTATGCGACGATTTTTTCAAGGAAAGAGGTCTTGGGGCGGGGTGCAATTCCCCACCGGCGGTATTCACTTTTGTGTAAGTCCGCGAAGCACGATGTGCCTGACAGGGTGAGATTCCCTGACCGACGGTATAGTCCGGATGAGAGAGACCGCTGTGCCACAGCTATCTCTGTATGCCCCAAGGTATACGGAGGTTTTTTATTATGCAAAAAAACAGAAGGTATTCAACGGAAGCCGTCAAAAAGATGATAGTCACCGCTATGCTCTCGGCACTTGCGCTTTTGGTGGTAACTTACGGGCGAATTCCCGTTATCATGTTTCTTAAATATGAGCCAAAGGATATCGTCATCACCATCGGCGGCTTCATTTACGGACCTGCAGCTGCGGCTATAATATCTCTTATAGTTGCTTTGCTGGAAATGGTCACCATCAGCACTGAGGGCATTGTCGGGTGCATTATGAACTTTATTTCCAGCGCTGCGTTTTCCGTTCCTGCGGCAATTATTTACAGAAAGCGCCGCGATCTTATGGGCGCAGTTATCGGTCTTACCGCCGGCGCACTGTCCGTTTGCGGCACCATGATGCTTTGGAATTATCTCATCACTCCCGTTTATATGAAGGTGGATCGCGCACAGGTTGCCGCAATGCTGCCCACTGTGTTTTTACCATTCAACCTGCTTAAGGCAACACTTAACGCCGCACTTACAATGATAATTTACAAGCCCGCCGTTAAGGCGTTGCGAGCCGCAAAGCTGCTGCCTCCCTCCTCATCTGACAGGAAGGGCGGTACAGTTGCGATAGTTGCAATGCTGATATCTCTCCTTGTGGCAGTCTGCTGTGTTCTTCTTATCATTTATTGGCAATCTGTATAAAAAGTTGATTTTTGGGAACTCAATGTTGATTTTTCGGAAGTTTTATGGTAGAATTGTTCTGAGGGGGTGAAGTATTGACCTTAACCATGAAGCTTGATGACATCAAGCCCTACGTACGATACGCAAAAATTCTCCGCATGGGAGCTGATTACAGCTCCGTTAATATGCGAGCTTACGATAACCGCTTGCTTTACTTTTTTTCCGGCAACGCGAGACTTGAGATAGACGGAACGGTATATAATCCCGAGCGAGGACAGTGCTTTTTATGGACTCCGGATTCGGTCTATTCCCTTTCCGCCGACGGAGACGGATTCACCGTTCTCGTGGTAAATTACGACTACACCTTTGCCGCGCGGAACGTTTCTCTCTGTCTTCCTCCGGCTCCTGCGGGCATGTTTGACGAAAGCAAAAGACCGGAAAAGATTTGTTTTTCAGACTTTAACGAATTCAACGCTCCGTTGTTCATTAAGGACATGCACAACAACGAATACGATTTTCACTGTCTTGAAAACGAGTTCATAAGTCCCCAACGAAATTACGCCGCAATGCTCAGCGCTATAATGCAGAAGATACTGCTCGTCTGCGCACGTCAGGCGGGAACGAGAGCAAGTGCGGGAAGCTCTTGCCTTGTTCTGAGCGTTATTGAGTATATCCACGAAAATTACGCAAACGACCTTTCCAATGCAGCAATCGGTCAGCAATTCAATTACCATCCCAATTACATAAACCGATGTATGCTTGCAAGCACGGGGCAATCACTCCACCAATACGTTGTTAACGCAAGAGTGCTTAAGGCGTTGGAGCTCCTGCAGACCACGGATCTTTCCGTTACTGAGATATCTCGCGCCGTTGGCTTTAAATCAATAAAGCATTTTTCGCAAAGTTTCAAGCGGTGCTATAACTATTCACCTACCCATTTCAGATAAAAAAAAACGGCTCAAGCGTGATATAATCCCCTTAAAGTAGACACTTGAAAAAACAAAAAAGTTTTCAAGACTACTTTAAGGGGGTTAATTTTATGCCAAGAAGAAAAGGAAAAAATAAGAAATACAGTGTGGAATTCAAGTTA
>SVSB01000033.1 GCA_015064505.1 Oscillospiraceae bacterium | reverse complement strand
GAATTCCACACTGTATTTCTTATTTTTTCCTTTTCTTCTTGGCATAAAATTAACCCCCTTAAAGTAGTCTTGAAAACTTTTTTGTTTTTTCAAGTGTCTACTTTAAGGGGATTATATCAGTCAATCTGCGGTTTTTATTTTTCCTGTCGGTAGGTAATACACCATCAAAACTGTCCTTTAAGGCACAACCCTAACCGAAAATGCTCCCGAGAATTTGAAGTATAGGTAATACCGCATTGCGGTTGAATTTTGCTTTAAGGTATGATATTATATATAAAAAGAATGTTACGGAGGTAATTATGGACGGTTTTATAAGCGAAGCTCCGGTAATTGAATACCCTTACGCGGATGCAAAAAAGGCATATCGCAGAGTTGGTGCGGCGCTGTTTGCCCTGATACTTGCGGTGCAGCTTTCTGCCATAGTGCTTTCCGCCGTCGTCTACGCGGTTTTCCCAAGCATTGCCGACACAAGCTGGTTTATGATAGTTTTTAACTGGATATGCCTGTACGGTATCGGCGCGCCTTTTTATTATCTTATAATGAAAAAAGCTCCCGCAATAACGCCCCAAAAGAAAAAGATGGGCGGCGGAAGCTTTGCCGTTGCCGCCCTTATGGCGGTTGGGCTTATTTTCTCCTTGAACCTCATCACCGTTATTATCATCACCGCCATCGAATACGCCTTTGATATAACCCTCACGTCAAATCTTGACGCACTGCTGGGCAACGCAAACATCTGGCTTGCCGTTATCTCCACCGTTGTTGTAGCGCCCCTCCTTGAGGAGCTGTTCTTCCGCCGCATGATCTGCGACAGACTGACGCAATACGGCGAATGGCAGGCAATACTCTTCAGCGCCCTTGCATTCTCAATGTTCCACACAAGCATCCATCAGGCGCTGTACGCCTTTGGCCTTGGCTGTCTCTTCGGTCTCGTATACGTGCGCACGGGCAAGCTGAGATATACCGTCATTCTCCACGCCATCGTAAACTTCTTCGGCTCCGTGCCGGGACTTCTGATGATGAAGTACGGCGTTGAGGATATCGTTCTTGAGTTTTCCGAGCTTTCCGCAGGAGGCGATATGGAGAAGACGATGGAGTTTTTTGAGGCAAACCTCGTGCCCATCCTTTGCTACCTGATGTACTCCATGGTGCTGTTTTCCGTTACCATTGCGGGCGTGGTGCTGTGCTTTGTTTTCCTTAAGAAGATAATAACGAGTGCAGACGGCAAGCTGATGCCCCGAAGAAAAAGGTTTTCCACCATGTTCTCAGGCGTGCTTACGGTGCTGTTCTTCGTTATCTGCATCGGTCTTACCGTTGCGGCAATGTTTATGGTATAGGAGCTTATTATGACGAATAAGGAAAGATTTATTGATATATATCAAAGCAAAATAAAGCGCGAGGGTGCGGATAAGCTGCTTGAATATCTGCTATCCCCTCAATCGGACTTTTTCGTGGCGCCCGCCAGCGCCCGCTTCCACGGCTCATACGCAGGGGGGCTCCTTGACCACAGCCTGAACGTTTACGATTGCCTCGTTGATTATCTTGCCCGCCCCAGAGTAAAGGAGCTTTACGGACTTGATTTCAGCGAGGAAAGCGTTGCCATCTCCGCCCTGCTGCACGATCTCTGCAAGGTGAATTGCTATAAGCCGGGAAGCCGCAACGTAAAGGACGAAAACGGCGTATGGCACAGCGTTCCCACCTTTGAGTTCTCCGATCCTCTGCCCTACGGACACGGCGAAAAATCCGTTTACATAGCATCGGGATATATGCGCCTGACACGGGACGAGGCGTTTGCCATCCGATACCACATGGGCTTCTCGGGCTCCGAGGATCCGCGTACCGTTGGCGACGTGCTGGAAAAATACCCCCTCGCCTTTGCCCTCTCCGTTGCGGATATGGAGGCATCCTACTTCCTTGAAAAGAAATAATTCATTAAAAAGAGCAACCTCGCGGTAAAATCCGCAGGGTTGCTCTTTTCCGTTAGGCGACGTATTTTTTTAAATAATATTGACATTTCCCATACTTGGGTATATAATATAATAAAAGTGTTCCAAACGGAACAGTTTTTGCGGAGGCAAGATGGATAAAACGGTTGAAATACTGCAAAACGTATTCCTTTTTAAGGGCATAGAAAACGTGCTTGAGGGAGCGGAGCTCCCGGCGCCCATATGCTTTAAAAAGGGAGAGCTTATATACAGCGAGACCGAGTTCCGCCGCGCCCTTGGAATTCTTATTTCGGGCAAGGCGAAGGCGACTCCCGCGGGAAACAGCGAAACGGTGCTTAACACCTTTTTGCCCGGTGCCGTATTCGGTGCCGCGGCGGTCTTTTCCCCCGAAGGAGAATACGTAAGCCGCATTTCCGCCGCAAGCGACTGCAAGGTGCTGTTTTTTAACGAGGACGCACTTTCACGTCTCTTTGCCGCTTATCCCGAAGCCGCAGTAAACTATATCTCCTTTTTATCACGGCGCATAAGATTTTTAAACGGCAAGCTCTCCCTGTTCACCAAGAACGACGCGGAGGGGCGCGTATACGAATTTTTGGCAAAGAATTGCGATGATTCGGGTACCGTTACCTACTCGGGCAGCATGGCGCTGCTTGCACGCAATCTGGGAGTTGGCAGAACGAGCCTTTACCGTGCGCTGGAATCGCTGGAACACAAAAAAATGATAGTCCGAGAGGACGGAAAGATAAAGGTATTATAAAATGAAAAGACTTCTCAGTATCCTTCTTGCAGTTGTTTTCGTATTTGCTCTTGCATCCTGCAATCCCGCGCCTCAGACGGGAGATACCACCGCACCCCAGACCGAAGAAACTCCCATTCCCCAAACGGGAGAGATGGACGTATACGTGCTTGCGGGCCCCACGGGCATCGGCGCCGTAAACCTTTGGGCAAAGGCAGAAGCAGGCGAAACGCAGAACACCTATAACTTTAACCTTGTTGCCGCAAACGACGAGATCCTTGCCGCCATCTCCAAGGGCGAAGCGGACATTGCCGCAGTTGCAACCAACCTTGCCTCCACCCTCTATAACAAGACCGAGGGAAAGGTTACCGTGCTTGCAGTAAACACCCTTGGCGTGCTTTCCATTCTTACCAAGGACACGGAGCTTAATTCCATAGCGGATCTTAAGGGCAAGACCCTCTACACCCCCGGCCAAGGCGCTAACCCCGAATACATCCTCCGCTATGTGCTGGAGGGCAACGGCATTGATCCCGATAAGGACCTTACCGTTAAGTTCGTCGGCGACGGAAGCGAGCTTCCCGCCATCTGGGCAAAGGAGCCCGATGCCGTAATTATGGCACCCCAGCCCGTTGCGACCAGCATTCTTATGAAGTACACCGATGCAAAGACCGCCTTTGATATGACTGCAGAGTGGGAGAAGATCAGCGGCGCGCAGAACCTTATGATGGGATGCGTTATAGTGCGCAACGAGTATCTCGCAGAAAATTCCGGTGCAGTTAATACCTTCCTTAAGGAATACGAGGAGAGCGTAAACGCCGCAAAGGCAGACGCCGCCGCCACGGGCGCTCTTTGCGAAAAATACGGCATTATCCCCAAGGCAGCCATCGCAACCAAGGCAATTCCCTCCTGCGGACTTTCCTACGTTGACGGCGCCGATATGAAGGCAGGCCTTTCCGCATACCTTGATATTATGTTCAAGGCAAATCCCAAGTCCGTTGGCGGTGCTCTGCCCGCAGATGACTTCTACTATGCAGGTAAGTAAAAAAATACTGAAAACAGCCGCGGTGATACTTTTCTGGCTGTTGGTGTGGCAGATCGCCGCATCAATAGCCAACCGCGGACTGATTCTTGATATTCCCACGCCCCTCACCACCGTAAAGGCGCTTTTCCGCCTTTTGCCCCAAAGAGATTTTATGCTCTCGGTGCTCGGGTCTGTGGGAAGAATAGTGCTCGGATATATTATAGCGGCTGTGGCAGGGGCGCTTTGCGCCGTTGCCGCATTCCGCTTTCCGCTGTTTAAGACACTCACCGCCCCTATTCTGCAGATAATACGCGCAGTTCCCGTTGCCGCGTTCATCATCCTGGTTTACCTTTGGCTTAAGGAGGGTGCGATTCCCGTTTTTATCTCATTTCTGATGGTATTCCCCATGGTATGGGGCAATACGGAAGCGGGTCTTGAAGCGATAGACAGAGAGCTTATCGAGATGGCAAGGGTAATGGAGCTTTCAAAAAAGAACGTGCTGCGCCATATTATTTTCCCTGCCATATTCCCTCCCATTGCCGCCGCCCTTACCACGGGACTTGGCTTTGCGTGGAAATCGGGAGTTGCGGCAGAGGTAATATGCAGGACCGAGGACTCCGTTGGAAATCTGCTGTGGGCAAGCAAGACCTCCGTGGATTACGACGAGGTCTTTGCAATTACCGTTGTGATAGTTATCTTGAGCGTGGCTCTGGAAAACGTGCTGAAGTTAGCTTTAAGGAGGTACGGCCTTGATAAAGTTAAGTAACGTTACCTTCGCGTACAAAAACGGCGATCCCGTAATAAAAAGCCTTTCCCTCCATATAAAAAAGGGGGAAAGAGTACGCCTTACGGGAGAAAGCGGCATAGGAAAGACCACCGTGCTGCGCCTGATTTCGGGTCTTGAAAAGCCGCAAAAAGGCAAGGTCACCCTTGCCGACGGCGCAAAAATTTCCGCCGTCTTTCAGGAGGACAGACTTATCCCAACCCTTAACGCCCTTGAAAACGTTGCGCTTTTCTCAAACGGAGAAAAAGCCAAGGAGATGCTCTCGGCGCTGGGGCTTGAGGATTCTTTTGGGCTCATGCCCGCGGAGCTTTCGGGCGGTATGAAGCGCCGCGTTGCCCTTGCAAGAGCACTTGCCAGAGAAAGCGATATTCTTATTCTTGACGAGGCAATGACGGGGCTTGATGAATTAAACCGCGAACGCGTTGCCGCAGTAATAAACCGTTATGCCGAAGGCAGAACTATAGTCTGCGTAACACACGACATTCGGGAAGCGGAGCTGATCGGCACAAAGGACGTCACTATCGTATGATAATGACGTCCTTTGCTCTTTACAAATGCTTCAAAAGAGGATATACTGTATACATCCCCCGAAAGGAGTTTAATATGGAGCTTAACACCGCAATCGAAAAATATTACAAGCTGCAGGCAAAGCTGGCGGCTTACGGACACGCAATGTCACTTATTTATTACGACGGTTCCACCACCGCACCCAAGGACACCGCCGCAAACAGAGGAAGGGCCCTTTCCGTTTTGAGCGAAGAGAGCTATCTGCTTTCAACGGGAAAGGAAACCGTTGAGCTGCTTGAATTTCTTGACGACCACAAGAAAGAGCTTTCGGAAAAGGACGCAAGATCCGTATATCTTGCCCTTAAGGACATCCGCGAGATGCAGAAGATACCCATGGACGAATATATTGAGTATCAGGAAGTGCTTGTGGAGGCAGACGACGTTTGGCACAGAGCAAAGGAAGAAAACAACTTTGCCATGTTCTTCCCCTGCCTTGTTAAAATATTCGACTTTGAAAAGCGCTTTGCCCGTTATTGCGCGCCCGATATGCACCCCTATAACTACTGCCTCAACAAATACGAGGACGGGCTTACAATGGAAAAATGCGACAAGTTCTTCGCCGCACTTAAGAGCCGCATCGTACCTCTTATAAAGAAGATCGGAGAAAAGGAACAAATCGACGATAGCTGTATTTACGGCAGCTTCCCCGCATCGGAGCAGGAAAGCTTTGGTCTTGCGCTGATGGACGTTATGGGGATCGACAAGGGTCACTGCGGTCTTGCCACCACGGAGCACCCATTTACCACCAGCCTCGGCTCTCATCACGACGTGCGCATAACCACCAACTACAAGGAGGATAACTTTGCCTCCTCCATGTTCAGCGTTATCCACGAGGGCGGTCACGCGCTCTACGATATGAACAGCGCAGACGAGCTTGCTTATACCAATCTTGACGGCGGCGTTTCCATGGGCATCCACGAAAGCCAGAGCCGCTTTTACGAAAACCTCCTTGGCAGAAGCCGCGAGTTTGCGGAATATATCTTCCCAACGGTCAAAAAGTGCTTCCCTTCTCTTGAAAAGTACACCGCAGAGGATTTCTACCGCGCCATAAATAAGGTGGAACCCTCTCTTATACGCGTGGAAGCCGACGAGGTTACCTACGCTCTCCACGTTATGATCAGATACGAGCTTGAAAAAGCGGTAATGAACGGCGATATCACGGTGCTTGATCTGCCCCGTGAGTGGAACCGTCTTTATAAGGAATACCTTGGCGTTGACGTGCCCTCCGATAAGGACGGCGTGCTTCAGGACAGCCATTGGTCGGGCGGCGCCATCGGATACTTCCCCTCCTATGCACTTGGCAGCGCTTACGGCGCACAGTTCCTTAAAAAGATGCGCGAGACCGTAGACGTGGAAAAGTGCCTTGAAACGGGCGATTTTGCTCCCATCAACGAATGGAACAAAGAAAACATCTGGAAGCACGGCTGCAGATACACCCCCGCAGAGCTTCTTGACCGCATCCTCGGGGAGCCCTTTGACCCCTACGTGTTCACCGATTATCTTGAAAAAAAATACGGAGAGATATACGGACTGTAATAGAGACCTTTGCCTTTATTCTTGAGATCATCGGCACCGTGGCGTTCGCAATATCGGGCGCCATGGCGGCGTGGTGTCTTCTATGCCGATTTGTGTTATAATGGGGCTAACAAAAAGCCTCTCCCTTCGGGAGAGGTGGCGGCGCAGCCGACGGAGAGGGTTAGATGATGGGTTGAAAAGCCCTCTCACCCGCTATCGCGGGAGCTCTCCCGGAGGGAGAGCCTATGGACACGCTCGTGCATCTTTAGGGGTATGGGCTTTGCCCCGGATGCCAATTCACTACCAACCCGTTCGATTCCTCCACTTATAAAAATCCATAGAAAAAGACACACATAAATGTGTGTCTTTTTCTATGGAGCGGGTGACGGGAATCGAACCCGCACGGCCAGCTTGGAAGGCTGGAATTCTACCATTGAACTACACCCGCGTATTTTTCAGCCTTATTATGATACCATATACTTTCAAAAAAGTCAATAGTTTTTTATCGGGGATGCAAAAATACTTTTGCATCCCCGATCCTTGCATCAAATCACCATCTCCACTCGGCGGGAGCTTCGTGATAATGGGATAAAAGCTCGTCGGCACAGCTGACGACCATCTCGGGCGATACCGTATCCAAGGATACGCTGTGATCGCCGCCGTTAACTCGGATAAAATAATCAAAGAACATATGTTTGCGTATTCCGATAACGCATTCCTCGCCCTCCACTTCGGGCAAGAACCAAACCATATCAAAGACTCCCTCCCCATCGGCGGGATCGGGCAGAAAGCCCTCCTGATAATATATATTCCAAAGAATACCGTTAACGGTCACGCTGCCCAGATGCTCCTTGAAGTCTACCGTGCTGTAGTTCCTGTAGCAGCAATCAAAGGAAATGCAGGATATATCATACGAGGTCTGGGTCTCGTCAAGTCCCGACCAGCGTGCATCAAGATCCGAATACAGCTTGTCGCCAATAAGGAGCTTGCCCCAGCCGCCATCGTCAGCCGCCGTTATATGGGAGCGCACGACCAGCTGATGCATAAGGGCGGCGAGCTCCGAGCTCGTATTTATTAACGCACCCGTTTCCCGGTAATAATGGGAGATAGCTTCAATATAGAATACGTCACCCGTTGTTGAGGATATGGTTCCGTAGGCGTTTTTGGAGCTTTTTTCAGCGGCATCAAAGGGCGTTCCCGAGATCACGAGACTGTAAGAGTTCCCGGCATAATGATCCCGCACGAGCAGCCTTGCCTGATCGTTAAAGCTACCCGACCAAAGGAAGCTTAAAGACTTTGAAGGATCCTCCAGACGGTAAGCGTTACCGCTGACGGTAAACTGCACCGCGTTTGAATGGCGGCCGCTTGAGTCGTACACGGTTACGTATGCGGAATCGTCAAACTCCTCGGTGGAATAGGTAATGCTTGGCCACTCCTTGGTGGGCTCACCGTCGCGGCGACCTGCAGTCACTCCCCCACCGCCAAAGGCATTTGAGGCTACCGCAACGGTAATGATCGCGGCGGCAGTTAGCTTAAGCATTTTCGTAATGCTGAGCTTTTTCCCGCGGCTTCCGCCATCGGGGGCCTTTGCTTCCGCGCGCTCCGCTTCGGCTGTTGTAATCTCATCCCGCACGCCGCATTGCCACTCTTGCACGGAGGAAAACTCTTCCGATCTTGCTTTTCCCTCTACCGTCGGCTCAAGATCCCCTGCTCCCCTGAAAAATTCATTGTCGCGGCAAGACATTTTTACTGCTCCTCATCGTCATTGTGGGTAGCAAGCTGATTATAGGGACAGCTGTCGCCCTGAGCTTCCATTCCCTCCTTCAGGGCACGGTTAAGTATGCGCGCCGCATTGAAGCGCTCCTCCTCGGAAACGTTTGCAACCACACGGAGGATCACGGATTCCTCACCAAGCTCCTGAACTCCGAGGAATTCGGGAACCTCGGGAAATACCTCGGGGTTATCGGTCTGAACCTTTTTGAGCACCTCAAGCAACGCCTTCTCTACGTCGGCAAGCTTTGCTTCGTAGGGCACGGAAAAATCGCACACTGCGCGGCTGCTGTAATTGGAAAGATTGACGATGTTGCGCATATCGCTGTTGTTGAATATCTTGATGTTTCCGCCCGCATCCGTAACGCAGGTGGTGCGTATTCCGATGGAGGATACGGTACCGCGATATCCTTCAAGCTCAACGATATCGCCAACGTTATACTCGTTCTCAAAAATCATAAACACGCCGGTAACAACGTCGGCAATAAGACTTTCTGCGCCGAAGCCGATAACGAGAGCAACGATTCCAACGCTTGCAAGTATCGTACCGAAATCAATTCCGAATATGGTCAGCGCCCAGAAAATACCAACGAAGCCGACTATGTACTTAAAGCAGGAGCGAACCAGATTGAGAAGGGTCTTTCCGCGATTGGACTTGGGAGAAAGCACGTCAAGCACCAAGGAAAACAGCTCCGAGAACACCTTCATAAGCAGTACCATTACTGCAAGCTTGAATATTACCACCCAATTAAACGGAATAACGTTCACGATATCGGAGACGTTACCGAAGAGAGATGTGAGAGCTCCAACGAGAGTTCGCTCAACGCTTGCGGGCAAAAACGGGATAAGGCCGGGGTTGGTTACCACCAGAATAAGCACAACGAACAAGAGCAGCTTAATAACGCGGTTGCGCTTTTCCTTGGTAAATGCGTTCTTGAAGCGGGTAAAAAAGCCGTTCTTTTCCTTCTTTTCCACGGGTGCCGCTTCGGTTTCTTCATTGATCTTTGCCTTTTCGGTTTCTTGCTTTTTCATAACTTGAACCTTTCTTTTATTTAAAATTTAATTGACTTTATTTACGGGGTTCCCGTTAAGGAAGGCCTCAACGCAGGAGAAAACGATATCAAGCACACGCTGACGGGTTTCAAGGGGCGCCCAGGCAACGTGGGGCGTGAAGAGGATGTTCTTTGCGCCGTAAAGGGGGCAATCGGGGCTCATGGGCTCGGTGCAAAGCACGTCAACCGCCGCACAGGCGATAAGCTCCTCGTCAAGAGCGCGGCGCAGATCTGCTTCCACCACCGTGCCGCCGCGGCTCGTATTGATAAACATAGCGGTCTTTTTCATCTTTTTGAATGCGGCGTAATCGAAGGTATTTGCGCTCTCGGGGGTAAGAGGGCAATGAACGGAAACGAAATCGGATTCGGAAAGAAGCGTATCCTTATCAACGAAGGTAACGCGTCCGTCCTCCTTTGGAGTACGGGTGTTTACAAGCACGCGCATACCGAAGGCAAGGGCAACCTCGGCAACCGCACGGCCGATAGCGCCGTAGCCGACGATACCGATGGTCTTGCCCGCAAGCTCAAAGGAAGGAAAAACGAAGGCGGAAAAGGTGGGGCTGTTCATCCAGCCGCCGTCCTTAACGAAGCCGTCAAAATCCCTTACCCTTGCGGCACGGTCAAGAATATAGGAGAACACCTGCTGGCACACGGCGTTTGTGGAATAAGAACCCGCGTTGCAGACCGTAACGCCCCTCTCGCGGGCGTAGGCAACGTCTATATTGTTATATCCCGTGGCAAAAAGCCCGATATACTTCAAACTCGGCGCGGCATCAAGCTCTCTTTTGCCAATCTGCGTTTTGTTGCAAAGCAGAATATCGCAATCGGAGAGAAGAGGTATCAGCTCCTCGGGGGAAGTACGCTCGCGGAGCGTAAGCTCGCCGAACTTTTCAAGCACGGTAAGATCTATATCACCGTTCGTTACGGTGGATGCATCGGTTACGAGAATTTTCATAATTTACGGTTCCTTAACGTTTTTTACATTTTAACACAGCGGTAGGGTTTTTGCAATAGCAATGCGGGCGCCGCAAGCAATTCTCATAACTAAAAATAGTATTTGTGCACTCTGAAACAGTGCTGTCTGTCTTAATTAAAGAAGTAAACAGAATTATAGGCAATTCGGTAGGGGCGAACTGTTGTCGCCCGCGGGCGTTCGCAGAACGCCCCTACGGTTTGCGTGTTAATTTAAGCCTTCCCCTGCGGGGGAAGGCTTAAAACTGACCTAATAAAAATCGCTTTAGACGAAAGATACAAAACGGGGGTCGGATGACGGCGTACTTGGTGTACGCCGAAGCCAAAAAAATCTGACCTAATAAAAATCGCCGTAGACGAGGCGCAACGCCGCAAGCAAAGCGCAGGCTTACTTTCGTAAGTCAAGCTGCTTGCAAGGAAGCGCCGAAGTATACGGCGATTTTTATAGGTCAGAGGGTAGCGGCGAGGACAGCTTTAATAGTATGCATTCTGTTCTCCGCCTCATCAAAGACTATAGAAGCCTCCGACTCGAATACCTCGTCGGTAACCTCCATACAGGAGATGCCGAATTTATCGTAGATCTCTTTACCTACCGTTGTATTCAGATCGTGGAATGCGGGGAGGCAATGCATAAAGCGGCACTGCGCGCCTGCGTTTTCCATTATCTCCTTGGTAACGCGGTAGGGGGTGAGGTCCTCTATGCGCTCTGCCCACACGCTTGCGGGCTCGCCCATGGATACCCACACGTCCGTATAGATAACGTGCGCGCCCTTGGTGGCGGCAATGGGATCCTCGTTAAATTCAAGCACGGCGCCCGTTTCTGCGGCGATCTTCTTGCATTCCTCAACAAGCTCTGCGTTGGGGAAATACTTTTTATTGGTGCAGGCAACGAAGTGCATACCCATCTTTGCGCAACCTACCATCAGGGAGTTGCCCATATTGAAGCGGGCATCACCCATATAAACCAGCTTTACGCCCTTAAGGGAGCCGAAATACTCTTTTACGGTAAGGAAATCCGCAAGTATCTGGGTGGGGTGGAACTCGTTTGTAAGACCGTTCCAGACGGGAACGCCTGCGTGGCGGGCAAGCTCCTCCACGATCTCCTGACCGAAGCCGCGGTACTCGATACCGTCGAACATTCTGCCAAGTACGCGAGCGGTATCGGCAATGCTCTCCTTTTTGCCTATCTGGGAGCCCTGGGGATCCAGATACACGGGATGCATTCCGAGATCTGCCGCCGCAACCTCAAATGCACAGCGGGTGCGGGTGCTGGTCTTTTCGAATACGAGGGCGATATTCTTACCCTCAAAGAGGCGGTGGTGCACACCGTTTTTCTTCTGCGCCTTCATATCGGCGGCAAGATCAAGCAGATAGCTTATCTGCTCGGGGGTGAAATCAAGAAGCTTAAGAAAGCTTTTTCCTTTAAGATCGCTTTTTATTAACATATCAGACCTCTTTCGCACAAGCTGATTTAATTATTTCTACGGCTTTTTGAAGCAGCTCCATGGGAATATTAAGGGGCGGGAGCAGTCTTACCTTGGTTTTTGCGGTAAGACAGAGAACGCCGTTCTCCATACATTCCTTAACGATATCTGCGGCGGGACGGGTGGTGGTGATGCCTATCATAAGTCCCATACCGCTGACGGCTTCTACTCCCCCGGCGCCCTTAAGAGCGGAGAAAACGTACTCGCTTTTTGCCTTTACCTCGGAAAGGAAAGCCTTATCCAGGCGCTTTATAACAGTAAGCGCACCTGCACAGCACACGGGGTTACCGCCGAAGGTGGAGCCGTGCTGACCGTAGGTAAGAACGCCCGCGGTCTTTTCTCCGAACATAACGGCGCCGATGGGAAGTCCGCCGCCAAGTCCCTTTGCAGTGGAAACTATATCGGGCGTAATGCCGAAATTCATATAAGCGTAAAGCTCGCCCGTTCTGCCGTTACCCGTCTGCACCTCGTCCGCGATAAGGAGAACGTCCTTTTCTGCGGCGTAAGCGGCAAGGGCGCGGAGATAATCTCCCTCAAGGGGCATAACGCCTCCCTCTCCCTGCACGCACTCAAACATAACGGCGGCAGTCTTGTTTTCGTCTATTGCTTTTTTTACAGCCTCAATATCGTTTGCGGGAACGTAAACGAAGCCCGGGGTAAGGGGATTAAACAGGGTATGGAAATGATCCTGACCCGTGGCGGCAAGAGTGGTTACGGTCCTGCCGTGGAAGCTGTTTACGAGGGTGATGACCGTGTAATACTCCTCACCCTTTTTGTCCTGAGCGTACTTACGGGCGGTCTTTATGGCGCATTCGTTTGCTTCCGCTCCCGAATTACAGAAGAAGACCTTTTTCATACCCGTTTTGGTGCAAAGAAGCTCTGCAAGCTCCGCACAGGGCTCCGTGTAATAAAGATTGGAGGTGTGCTGGAGAGTGGAGGCTTGCTTTGCAACCGCCTCTGCCCAGACGGGATCTGCGGCACCGAAGGCGTTTACGCCGATGCCCGAGCCCATATCAATATATTCTTTTCCCTCGGAGTCGGTAAAGACCGAGCCCTTGCCCGATACTATCTCCACGGGAAATCTTTTGTAAGTATTTGCAACGTAGCCGTTGTCCTTTTCGGTTAGTACGCCCATTTCAGTCACCCGTTACCATAGTACCCGCGCCCTCGTCCGTAAGAAGCTCCATAAGAATGGAGTGGGGGATGCGTCCGTCAAGGATCGTTACGTTCTTAACGCCCTCGCGGAGTGCTTCGATACAGCAATCCACCTTTGGTATCATACCGCCCGAAATAACGCCCTCCTCGCGGAGCTTTGCAGCCTCGCTTACCGTAAGCTCGGAGATAAGAGAGGAAGGATCGTCCTTATCACGAAGAACGCCCGCAATATCGGTCATCATCAGCAGTCTTTCAGCTCCAAGAGCTCCCGCAACGTAAGCGGCGGCAGTATCGCCGTTTATGTTATATACGTTGCCCTGCTTATCGCTTGCAACGGTAGAGATAACGGGAATATAATTCTTCTCAAGCAGAGCCTCAACGGGCTGGGGACGGATCTTGGTGATCCTGCCCACGTAGCCAAGGCGCTCGTCCTTGGTTTCCGCTTCAATAAGGCCGCCGTCCATACCGGAAAGACCGATGGCATGGCCGCCCTTCATCTGCAGGAGAGTAACGAGGGATTTATTCACCTTGCCCGCAAGGACCATCTGAACTATATCAACGGTCTCCTTATCCGTAACGCGGAGTCCGTCCACGAACTCGGGCTTTTTGCCCAGCTTGTTCATAAGATCGTTTATCTCGGGGCCGCCGCCGTGGATAAGCACCACCTTAACGCCGATAAGCCAAAGAAGGGCAATATCCTCCATTACCTGCTCCTTGAGCTGCTCGTTTATCATGGCGTTGCCGCCGTATTTTATTACAATTACCTTGCCGTTAAACTTTTTGATGTAAGGAAGCGCTTGGGTAAGCACCTCTGCCCTTTCGGCATTGGAAATCATCTCGTTCATCTTCTTCTCCATTAAGTGCGATAATCGCCGTTTATCTTTACGTAATCGTAGGTAAGATCGCATCCCCAGGCAACTGCCCTTGCATCGCCGTCGCCGAGGGTGATATTTACGTTGATCTCCTTTTCAAGGAGTATTTCCTTTGCCTTCTCCTCGGAGAAATCAACGCCGCAGCCGTTTTCGCACACGCTGATCTCGCCTTTTTTGCTGGCAAAGGAAACGCCCACCTTGGTTACGTCTACCTCCGCACCGCTGTAGCCGATTGCGCAAAGCACGCGGCCCCAGTTTGCATCCGCGCCGAACATTGCCGCCTTAAGAAGGCTGGAGCAGATAACGCTCTTTGCAACTGTCTTTGCGTTCTTTTCATCCTTTGCGCCCGTAACGGTGCATTCAAGAAGCTTGGTAGCTCCCTCTCCGTCCCCGGCTATCATACGGCAAAGACCAACGGTAACGGTGTTAAGGGCGCGCATAAACTCGTCAAAATCCTCGCCCTCGCTATCTATCACCTTATTGCCCGCCATACCGTTTGCAAGGACGGTGACCATGTCGTTTGTGGAGGTATCTCCGTCCACACTTACCATATTGAAGGTGTTCTTTATATCGGAGGAAAGCGCCTTCTGCAGCATTGCGGGAGTGATGGCCGCATCGCAGGTGATGAAAACCAGCATAGTCGCCATATTGGGATGGATCATTCCGCTTCCCTTGGCGATACCGCCCATACGGCAAGTTTTTCCTCCGCAGGTGAACTCCACCGCAACGTCCTTCTTTACGGTATCGGTGGTCATAATTCCCTCTGCCGCCGCATCGCTTCCCTCATGGGAAAGCGCCGCAACCAGCGCGGGCATAGCGTTCTTTATGGGGGTGGGGTCAAGGACCTGCCCGATCACGCCCGTGGATGCAACCACTACGTCCTCTGCCTGCACCTTAAGCGCCTCTGCAACGTAAGCGCACATCTCCTCTGCCACCAGCTCGCCGCCCGCGTTGCAGGTGTTGGCGTTTCCGCTGTTGCAGATGACTGCCTGCGCTATACCGTTTGCAATATTTCTCTTGGTCACGGCAAGGGGCGCACCCTTGACGAGATTGGTGGTGTATACCGCCGCCGCAGAGGCAGGGCACTCGCTGTAAATAAGGGCAACGTCCTTCTTTGTGCGGTTCTTGCGGATGCCGCAATGAACTCCGCTTGCAGTAAATCCTTTTGCGGCACAAACGCCGCCGTTAATAAGCTTCATATCTATCCTTCTTTTCCTTTTATCCTACCGTCAGACCCGTGGCCTCGTCCACGCCCATGGCGATGTTCATATTCTGAATTGCGGCGCCCGACGCACCCTTGCCAAGATTATCGAAAAGGGATACGAGCACTATTCTTTCTCCGTTGCCGCATACGGTAACCAGCATATCGTCTCTGCCCTGCATGGCGTTTGCGGCAATAAACCCGCCCTCGTCTGCCGCTTCAACGTATCGGACGAGTCCGTTTTTATAATATTCCGCGTATACGCGGCGTATATCTTCGGCACTGCCGTTTATATCACGGGCATCAAGAGTAACGCAGACCTCCATACCCGAATAGAAATCTCCCACTATGGGGCAAAAAACGGGTTTGTTCTCAAGACCGGTTACGGCGCACATCTCGGGGAGATGCTTATGCCCCTGGGAAATTCCGTACATGCGGGGGGATGCCAGAAGAAAACTTCTGTCCTCTCCCTCGTATTCCGCGATCATCTTCTTACCGCCCCCGGAATAGCCCGTCAGGGAAAAGCAGGAAAGCACCGTCTTTTTATCAATAATACCCTTCTCCGTAAGGGGCGCTGCAAGCGAAAGAAATCCGCTTGCGTGACAGCCGGGATTTGCAATAAGCCTTGCCTTTGCTATCTTCTCCCTGTATCCAAGCTCCGCAAAGCCGTATACCCACGCGGGATCAGTGCGGTGAGCGGTGGAGGTGTCGATAATTACGGTATCGCTTCCCTTTGCAAGCTCTACCGCCTCTATTGCCGCCGCATCGGGCAGACAAAGGAAGGCGATATCCGCACTGTGCAAAGCCTCTTTTCTTGCATCGGGATCCTTGCGGAGCTCCTCCGCAAGAGTAATAAGGGATATATCCTTGCGCGCGCCGAGCCTCTCAAAAATGCGAAGACCCGTGGTGCCCGCGCTTCCGTCAATAAAAACCTTTTTCATTCTTAACTCCTGCCTCGGCGGCTGTTTTTCAAAAAGAAGTCCTAAAAAAGGAAACAGTAACCGAGCATTTAACTTATGTGCAACATTATACACTCGCTAAACACATTTGTCAAGTTTTTACGGGGTTTTAATGAATAGAAATGCATTTTTATGAATTTCTACACACTCGCCCCCGCCATTTGCCGTCCTCTTATACACTTTGACCAATCAGGGGGGCGTACAGAGGGGGATTCGGTGCAAAAATCCGCCCCGAATTGCGCTTTTTTCAAGGAAACGGCGGCAATTTTTTATTCAAAATGAATATTTTTGCAAATTATCACATCAAAAACCGCACGGTTGTATAAAAATTTTAACAATCGGTAAAAAATCGACCGCGCAGGTTGATATTCTGCGCAAAATAATGTATACTGACTACGTAAAAAATCTCCAAAACAGAGGAAGATATGAGAAAAACCAAGATAGTTTGCACCATCGGCCCCGCCTGCTCCAACGAAGAGACCATTACCGCAATGTGCCTTGCGGGTATGAACGTGGCGCGGCTTAATTTTTCCCACGGCACCCACGAATATCATCTTGAGAACATCAGAATAATCAAAAAAGTGCGGGAAGAGCTTGATCTCCCCATCGCCATACTTCTTGACACCAAGGGTCCCGAATACCGCATACGCACCTTTGAAAACGGCAAGGTATTTTTAAAGGAAGGCGACACCTTTGCCTTTACCGTTGAGGAGATAGTCGGTAACGAGAGCCGCGTTTCCGTCAGCTACAAGGGTATGATAGACGATCTTGAGATCGGTGATAAGATACTGCTTAACAACGGTCTGCTCTCCTTTACCGTAACGGAGCTTACTGCAACGGACGCTATCTGCCGCGTTGATATCGGCGGCGAGCTTTCTGACAGAAAGAGCATGGCGTTCCCCGGCAAGGTGCTGAAGCAGATCTACCTCAGCGAGCAAGACAAGGCGGATATCAAGCTTGGAATTGATGAGGGCGTTGACTTTATTGCCTGCTCCTTCGTTTCCTGCAGGCAGGATCTGCTGGACGTTAAGGCTTTTCTTAACGAAAACGGCTGCTCCGATACGGATATTGAGCTTATCGCAAAGATAGAGAACCGCTCGGGTATTGAAAATATCGAGGAGATCTGCACCGAATGCTCAGGCATTATGATAGGCAGAGGCGATATGGGCGTTGAGATCCCCTTCGAGGAGCTGCCCGCCATTCAGAAACAGCTTATTACAAAGTGCAGAATGCTTGGCAAGCGCGTTATCACCGCAACGGAAATGCTCGAGTCCATGATAAACAACATCCGCCCCACCCGTGCGGAGATAAGCGACGTTGCAAACGCGGTATACGACGGCTCCAGCGCCATTATGCTCTCGGGCGAGACTGCCGCAGGCAAGCATCCCGTGCTTACGGTGCGCACCATGGCGCGCATTGCCCTTGCAACGGAGCAGAACATCCATTACGCAAAGCGCCTGGATCACGAGGACTTCAAGATAAAGAACACCGTGGATGCAATCAGCCACGCAACCTGCGGAATGGCAATAGATATCGGCGCACAGGCAATAGCCGTTTGCACCCTTTCCGGTATGACGGCGCGAATGGTATCCCGCTTCCGTCCCCCTATGGACATTATCGGCGTTACCACCAACGAAAGAACGTGGCGCAAGCTGGCGCTTTCCTGGGGCATCACACCCGTAATGTGCGAGAAATTCAACTCCACGGACGTGCTGTTCTACACCGCCAAAAATATAGCAAAATCCACCCTTGCCCTTAAGAAGGACGATCTGATCGTTATCACCGGCGGCATCACGGGCCAGTCGGGCAATACCGATCTTATCAAGGTTGAGAAGATATAAATGAAAAAACGCCGCAAGGCGTTTTTTCATTTAGTGCTGCAAATTTCCGAATTTGCAGCATATCGCAACCGCTTATGCGGTTATATCGCACGCATAGCGTATATCGCGCCGTGCGTGCACGGCATATCGCGAAAAAATCCGAGGTATTCATTCTTCGGGCGGACCGTCCGGGAGGCCGGTCCCTACAATTTGCAACGATACGGTTTGTAGGGGAGGGGTCTCCCCTCCCGTTGTTTCTCAACCGTAATTCGCGGGAGGCGGAACGCCGTCCCCTACGGCTTGCGCCGTTTTCCGCGTTATGCGCGGACGACCAATGGTCGCCCCTACGGATCGAATCGTTTCTTCACCGTTATTCGCGGGAGGGGCTTGCTCCTCCCGCAGGTTTTCTGTTCATTCGGCCGTTACAACCGTTTTTTCCTTTGCGTATACGTAATTTCTGAAGCTCTGCTCTGCCTTTTGATCCGACGGCGGGTAAAGCACAACGATATCGCAATTATCTATCATCCACACGTCACGCACAAAAGCCGAATCACGCTTGCCGAACACCGAAAGCGCCGATAAATACACGTATCTCGGAGAGGACTTTCTCCCCTTCTCCTGAGGGGCATCGGGATTGTCCGCAATTACGTACACCGTTTCACAGAACGGATATTTTTCCCTGAGCCGTTGCAAAACGTCCATCGCCTCGTAAGTAAAGCGGGTCATTTCGCAAAAATAAAAGGTATCCGCACCGTAATCCCGTATGAGTCGCTCTATCAGCTCTTCAAGCCTCGGCAGATAGAGCTCCAGATTTTTTCTCGGCTCCAAGAACGTCACCCTCATAAATACCTCCGAAATAAAAAAAGTGCGCCCACGAGGGGCGCACCGAAAAAGTGTTCACCCTCATTGTTGCGACACAATCCCACCTTACTTAGAAAATGAGTAAAGAGAGAAACACCTTTTACCAAGATAGTTTCTCTAAATAAGGCAAGTATATGATTGTGTCGCAAGACAATTATACCATTTGCATTTATAATTTGCAATAGATATGTAAAAGTATTCCCGATTTTGCGGTAAACCGCACGGGCGGCATTCATTTTGCACCGCAAATTCCCGAATTTGCAGCATATCGCACAGGTCGCCCCTACGGATCGAATCGGTTTTCCCCGTATTCGCGGGAGGCGGAACGCCTCCCCTACGGATCGTACCGTTTTCGTTTGTAGGGGAGGGGCTTGCTCCTCCCGCAGATTTTCTGTTCATTCGGCCTAAAGCGGGTCATTTCGCAAAAATAAAAGGTATCCGCACCGTAATCCCGTATGAGTCGCTCTATCAGCTCTTCAAGCCTCGGCAGATAGAGCTCCAGATTTTTTCTCGGCTCCAAGAACGTTACCCTCATAAATACCTCCGAAATAAAAAAGTGCGCCCACGAGGGGCGCACCGAAAAAGTGTTCACCCTCATTGTTGCGACACAATCTCATTCACAACGGATATGAGTAAAGAGGATAACACCTTTTACCTAAGTGTTACCCGTTGTGAACGAAATATATGATTGTGTCGCAGAACAATTATACCATTTGCATTTATAATTTGCAATAGATATGTAAAAGTATTCCCGATTTTGCGGGAAACGACGATCGACCGTCCTCCCGAGTACCATAAAATTGCAAATCGCCCGTGCAAGATCCTTCGCTCCGTATGCGCTCATCGTCATGCTTGAGCGGATGCATTTCCCCTCTGTCATTCTTGAGCGAAGCGAAGAATCTGAGGGGAAATGCCGTAGCAAGGATGACCGCACGGGCGGTATTCATTCTTCGGGCGGACCGTCCGGGAGGCCGGTCCCTACAATTTGCAACGATACGGTTTGTAGGGGAGGGGTCTCCCCTCCCGTTGTTTCTCAACCGTAATTCGCGTGAGGAGCAAGTCCCTCCCCTACGCGTGTGCGAGTCTCCATCGCAGAGGCGGATATCATCCGCCCGCCGTTTCTTCGCATTATTCGCGGACGTGCAATGCACGCCCCTACAATGTCCGCGCATCCCCGTAGGGGCGACCATCGGTCGTCCGCATTCAAACATAAACGAAACCCGCCTGCCATCGTCATCCTTGAGCGAAGCGAAGGAGCTATGGCAGGCGGTATTGGTTATTGCATCGCAATTTCCCCCGAAAAATGTTGACAAAGGTCGAATCGGGGGATAAAATATATATAAGATAAATAGCCATCAAACGGAGGTTACTGCGTGAAGTTTATCGGATTTTACGACTACACCGTTATCCTTACTTATTTAAGTCTTATATCGGGGCTTCTGGGAATGAAGCTTGCATCCGTCGGAAAAATTGAGCTTGCCGTGTGCTGCCTTGCATTTTGCGGCGTATGCGATATGTTTGACGGAGCCGTTGCCCGCACGAAAAAGAATCGCACTGAGGACGAAAAAAGCTTCGGCATTCAGCTTGATTCCCTTTGCGATCTCGTATCCTTCGGCGTTCTTCCCGCCGTGCTGCTTCACAATCTGGGCGTTGACGGCGTTTTCGGAATCATCATCCTCATAGCATACGTGCTTTGCGCACTTATACGTCTTGCGTTTTTCAACGTGCTGGAAACCAAGCGCCAGCAAACGGAGGAGGGTTGCGTTAAATATTACCGCGGACTTCCCGTTACCTCTTCCTCCATCATTTTCCCGTTTTTCTTTCTTCTCTCACTGGTTATCGGAGACAGAGCAATGACGGTGATCTACCACGTGCTTCCCGTTTTGGTTGCGTTTTTGTTTATTTACGACAAGCCCGTGCCCAAGCTTAACGTAAGCGCACTGATCCGCCGCAAGGAGGAAGAGAAAAAAACGGCAGATGCAGAGTGATTTTGCTGAAATTGCGAAAACCATCTTGCTATATGGCGAAAGCTGTGTTAAAATGTCAACAGAATTTTATACCACATAATATTTTTTAAAGGAGAAACCCGAAATGGCAAAGAAGAAGAGCACATTCTGGCAGGATTTCAAGGCGTTTATTTCCCGCGGAAACGTTGTTGACATGGCAGTCGGCGTTGTAGTCGGCGGTTCCTTCAGCAAGATCGTTACCGGTCTTGTTAACAACATCATCAACCCCGCAGTTAATCTCTTTATGAAGAAGGGCGGCCTTGACGCCATCAAGACCGTTATCACCCCCGCAGTTCTTGACGAGGCAGGCAAGGTCACCACTCCCGAGGTTGCAATTCTTTGGGGTACCTGGTTCCAGACCATCCTCGACTTCCTCATCACCGCTTTCTGCGTATTCGTTATGGTGCGCGTTATCACCGGTCTGAGAAAGAAGCTTGATGCAAAGAAGATCGCCGAGGAAGCCGAGAAGGCTGAAGAGGCCAAGAAAAAAGCAGAGGCCGATAAGGCTGCTGCCGCAGAGGCCGCAAAGCTCGCCGCCGAGAAGCAGGCAGCTCTTGATGCAAGCATCATAGAGCAGGCAAAGCTCCTTGCAGAGATCCGCGACCTGATGAAGAATAAATAAGTAAAATAACGAACACCCCCGCAAGATGCTTCGCTTACGCGCAAGCATGTCTGCGGGGGTGTTTTTTAGTTCTATAGGTTTTTTATTCTTCGGCGTACAGCCGATCAAGAAGCCAATGCCTTGGGTTTTCGTATATGTACTTTACGTGTTCTTCATAATCACTGCGATTTCTTATCACGTGGTCAAAGAACAGCTTTTGCCATATGGAAACGCCAAGACGCTTTGTAACGTATCCCTTCATTTGCTGAACGACCCGAGACATTGTAGGGGCGACCATTGGTCGTCCGTACTCGTCTGCACGAATATGCAACAACAAATGGATATGATCAGGCATAATAACGTATTCTTCCACCGATATTGCGGGATATATCTTTGGAATATTGTTTATTGCTTCTTCCACTATTTTTCCGTAATCGGATAATTCAACCTCACGCGGAGATGAAAATTCTACAAGGGTTTGCGGACGAGCAATGCTCGCCCCTACGTTCAAATTCATATATGATGCCGCCCAAAAATAATTCCGTCTTTTTGCGGTACACACCGTCAAAAAATACACACCCGTTGAACTGTAATCATAATTTTCAAGGCGGTTTTTCTTTCTTTCAGGCAATTCCTTATTCATTTTTCTTCTTCCCCGCGCGGCAGACGTCCTTTAAGGGGCACAAACGGCAATCGTTTCCGCGTGCCGTGCAATATTCGCGGCCGAAAAACACAACGCGATGGCAAAAATCCGCGCGTTTTTCCATGGGGACGAGGGGATTCATTATCCTCTCGCATTTCACGGGGTCCTTCATGCCCTCCTCGTAAAAGCCGAGGCGGCCGCAAATGCGCATAAGATGCGTATCGCACACGATTCCGCCCCTGCCGTACAGATCCCCAAGGAGAAGATTTGCTATCTTTCTGCCCACACCGGGCAGAGCAAGAAGCTCCTCCTCCGTATCGGGCACCGACCCGCCGTGCTTTTCAACTATAATTTTGGCGCTCTCGCTTATGTTTTTTGCCTTCTCACGGAAAAGGCCGCAGGAGCGCACCAGCTCCTCTATTCTTTCAACGGGAGTCTCTGCCGCCGCGTGGGGCGTTGGGATAACCTTAAAAAGCTCCTCGCTTACCTCGTTTACCCGCTTATCCGTGCATTGGGCGCTGAGGCGCGCCATAACGAAGAGCCGCCACGGGTCACCCTTGAAATCAAGGGCGCATTCCGCCTTCGGGTATATTCTTTCAAGGCGTTCACCCACCTCCTCCGCAAGGAGAAGAAGCTTTTTTGAGGGTTTACTGTTCTTGTTCATTTTCATTATCCAAACCGAAATAGCAGTCAAAAATACTTTTTGCCACGGCACCCAGAGGAGTACCGCTTGCTCCGTGCTCAACCACGGCACTTACCACCACCTCGGGCTTTTCCAGAGGCGCGAAGGCAACGAAAACACCGTTATCGCTTGAGGTCTTGCTTATCTGCGCCGTACCCGTTTTACCGCCCATGGTTATGGGATAATTATCAAATATCCTTGCGGTGGAGCCGTTCTCGTTCACGTTCTGCATTGCGGTCTTTATCTGCCCTACCACCTGCTCCGTCAGCTCCATGGTGCTTACCACCTCCGAGGGAACGGTAAAAACGCACTCGCCCGAAGCGTAATCGTAAACGGAGTGAAGCAGATGAGCGCGGTAGCGGGTGCCGCCGTTCGTGAGGGTGGATATGTACACTGAAAGCTGCAGGGGAGTAAAGGTGTTATAGGACTGACCGATAGCCGCCTGAAGCGTATCACCGGGGCCCCAGGAGCCAAGTCCGCTTGATTCCACGTAATCGGGGCCCGCAAGCACGCCCGTTGCCTCGGGGTATTCTATTCCCGTTGCCTGACCGAGACCGTAGCCGCGGCAATACTCGTTCAGCTTTTCAATGGTGAGAAGTCTGCCGCATTCAAAGAAGAATATGTTGCAGGAGTTCTGCAGCGCACCCACCACGTTCAGGGGTCCGTGGGCCATGTTATACATAAGATAGAACCAGCAGCGGGGCTGATAGTCGGGGTAATAGGTATAAACGCCGTTATCAACGATTATGGTATCAAAATTGATAACACCCTCGGAAAGGGATGCGGCGGCAGTGCCCGGCTTAAAGGTGGAGCCGGGGGGATAGAGGCCGTTCAGCGCACGGTTTACAAGGGGGGTGCGCTCGTCGTTAAACAGCTCCTGCACGTTATCCGCAAAGGTGGAAAGATCGTAGGATGGGTAAGAAGCAAGGGCAAGCACCTCTCCCGTTGCAGGGGAGATGGCGGTGACGGCGCCTGCATCAGCATCCTCGCCGTCAAGCTCTCCGGGCTTCGCTTCCGCTTCTTTGACTATATCCCTGATGGTAGCCGCAAGAGAGTCCTCTGCCGCTATCTGCATATTTATATCGATAGTAAGACGGATATCCTTGCCGGGGATGGCCTCCTTCGTTACGGTCTTGCTTAAGATATTGCCGTATTCATCCTCAACTATAGTTATCTCACCGTCGACACCGCGCAGATAGTCTTCAAATATCATCTCCGCGCCGGAAACGCCCACGTACTCGTCAAGATCGTAGCCGAGAGCCACGTAATGATCCATGGTGGACTCGGTGATCTTTCCCATTCGTCCGAGAATGTGAGAAGCATAGCCGGGGTAGTGATAAACTCTTCTGCTGTGCTTCTCCGTAACTATCCCCTTACCGCCCGACTCGGCGCAAAGGGTAATAAAGGACATACTTACGTCCTCGGCAAAAACGTAGCTGTTCGTAGGAGAGAAGCTGATAGTATCCATAGAAAAGCGACGCTCCAGAAGGATCTGCGTATCCTTTTCCGAATATAGCGGATTTCCCTCGGCATCCACCAGCTTGTATCTGACAAGCAGAAAATCCCTCAGCTCCTTGGGAGTGATTACCTTTGCCAGTTCCTTTCTTTTCTCATCGGTAAGGCCGCTTCCGCCGTACTCGTAATCGCAAAGCAATCTCGTAAGTCTGCTTTTGTACTTTCCGTCGGGGGCGTAATCCTCCGTAAACTCAAGATAACCGTTCTCCTCAGTAAGCGGATAGGAGGGTGGGGTGAGCCTGTCCGTCTCGCCGCATTTTTCCGCCATACGGACAACGCTGAGAACAGCACCGTTAAATCCTGCCGCATCTGCGGGAATGGTGCCGTAATCGAGAAGTATGTGATAATAATATTCATTTGTTACCAGGGGCACGCCGTTGCGGTCGAATATCTCGCCGCGCTGTGCCTTCACGGTCTCCGTGCGGGTATAGGTATATTCGGATACGTACCTGTAATTATCCGCGCTTACGAACTGCAGATTTATAAGCCGCGCAATATATATAAGGGCTATTCCGATAACCACCGCACACAAAAACACGTATCTTACGGGATTTGTGCGTTTTCTCTTCATATCTGTCCGTCAGTTTTTCAAGCTTTGCTTGTTTTTTCTTTCAAGGGGAAGGGCAATGATAAGATAAAGCAATGGAGATACCAGAACCGTCAAAAAATACTCGGGCAGGATAATATCCCGCAGAGCGAGATTAAGAGGCACCGCTCCCTGACCGCCGTAGACCATTGCAAGGGTGATAACGGAGCGTGCCGCGGCACCGCAGGCAACGTAGATCATATAGGAAAGAAAATTGCGGCGCAGGAAGAAGCGGGCAAACACACCCGCAAGATAACCGCAGAAAGCGTAAATAAGGGGAGAAATGGCAAGACCCGTGCCGCCGAGAGCGTCAAGGAAAAAGCCCGATACGAGTCCGCAGATACCTGCGGTGCGCTCGTCCTCTCCGATACCTACGGCGATAACGCCGCAAAGCAGCAGATCGGGGATTACGGCGCCCTCCTTTGTCAGGGGAATAGTCACCGTCTCCAGCATTATTAAGAAAAAGAATATGAGTCCGTACTTAAAAAGCTTGTGCAAAAAGGAGGAGCGAACGTAAAACCTCATTGCTCCTCACCTCCGTCTGCAGGCTCCGTTACGGCACCGTCATCCTCGTAGGCAGTGATTATCATAACGCGGGAAAGGGAGGAAAAGTCAACCAAAGGCGCTATCTCCGCCACAAGTCCGCGGCTGTAATTATCGGGATATACGGAAATTACCTCACCAACGTACAATCCGCGGGGATATATACCGCCAAGGCCGCTTGTAACGAAGCGGTCGCCGGGCTTAACGTCTGCATCGCTGTCCAGATAGTTTATAACGCACTTTGATTCGGAGCGCAGCTCGTAGGTTCCCTCGCAAAGGCCGAGAGCACCGCTTCTTTCACAGAACACGCCAACGGAGGAGCTGTACTCAAGCACCGTTGCCGCCTTGCTCCAATTTGTACCCACCTCGGTGATATAACCAACGACGCCCCTCTCGGTCACCACGGGCATATTCACCTCAACTCCCGAGGAGCTGCCGCGGTCCAAAGTAAACACCGTCATATAGTTTCCGCTCTCTCTGCCGATTATCAGCGCGTCGCAAAGCTCAAAATCCTCGTTTTCGCGCTTTAAGGCAAGAAAGGAGCGTAGCCAAGCGTTCTCTTCGCTCTTCACGTCTGCCTCGTATAGTCTGTCCTTAAGGGCATTGAGCTGGGAGCGAAGCTGAGCGTTCTCGTCTCTGACGCGGTCAAACTCCGTAAAATACTCGGAAAAGCCGCCGATTCCGTCACCAAGCCACACGAAAAAGTGCCTGATAGGAGAGACTGCGGCGTTTGCCGCGTTGCGCACGATACCGCCGTTCCCCGTAAGCGAGAGCACCGAGGGAACGACTGTGAGCACTATGGCAATGCACGTAAGCAATACGAAAAATCTGTTCTTAAAAAACCGTGACATAACGTGCTCTCCTTTCACATTTTTTCTGAACTATGCAACTCCAAAAGGAATTTATATCGCTGACGGGATCGCCGAGCGATTCTGTCTACCTGTCCGTTCTTTCCGCGATTCCGAACTTATCTCCGGAATCGATGATGGTGCCGAGTCCCAGCACCACGGAATCAAGGGGGCGCTTTGCGCAAACGGTGCGTATGCCCGTTTTCTGCTCTATCAGGCTGTCAATGCCCTTAAGGCAAGCGCCGCCGCCCGTCAGAATAATTCCGCTCTCCCTTATATCGGAGCAAAGCTCCGGGGGAGTTTTCTGGAACGCGGAGCGAATGCACTCCACGATATGGCTTGCCTGCATACGCAGGGGCTCACGCAGATCGGCACTGCTGACCGTGACGGCAACGGGAACGCCGTTGCGGCTTCCGTGAACCTCCATGGTGGTGTTGGCATCTCCCTGAAACACGTTTCCGATATTTTTCTTGAGAAGCTCCGCCGTGACCTCGCCGATGGTGATGCCGAATCTGCGGCGCATAAAGTTAACAATGCCCTTATCAAAAGCAGAGCCGCCAACGCGCACGGAATTGGTAAGCACCGCTCCGCCAAAGGATATGACGGACGCCTCCGTGGTGCCGCCTCCGATGTTTACCACCATTCTGCCCAAAGGCTCCTCTATCTTCAGCTTCATTCCTATGGCTGCGGCAAGAGTTTCGGGCACCAGCATCACGCTTTTTGCACCCGCCCTTGCGGCAACCTCGATAAATGAGCGCCGCTCCGTGCTGGTTGCACAGTGGGGCACGGAAAGGTACACCTTCGGTCTGCTGAGTATGAAGGCGGGCCCTGCCTCCGCACGGTAAAACTGCTCAAGCATTCCCACGGCAAAATCAAAATCCGCAACCACGCCGTCCATAATTGGCGTGCAGGCGGTTATATGGTCGGGGGTCTTACCTATCATCATCTTTGCCGCCTGCCCCGATGCGGTTATTTTATTAAGTCGGTTATCTACCGCCACCACGGAGGGCTCTCTTACCTTTATTCCGCTGCCCTTTACGTATATCCTGGTGTTGGAGCTTCCCATATCTATTCCGAACACTTTTCCCATTCTCGTCACTCTCCTTAACGGTTTTGCGCATACCAACGCGCCGCACCGTGATATCAAGCTCGCGCCCGAGCACGAATCTCTTCACCGTTTCTGCGGTGCTCTCGCCCACCTCGTCCGTAAACTGCAGCCAGAATCGGGAGATTCCCGCCTCCGCTTGCTCCTTGCCGCCCATATAGGTGGGGATGGCGTTATATATTACGTTTCTGTGGCCGAACTCCGCAAACACGGGGAACGCCACGCCCATTCTGTCCTTAAGCTTTATTCTTGCACTGCCTCTGTCAAAGCCGCAACGCTCGCAGCCCACGCGGGGCTTGATTATACAGCGGGTAAGAGTCATCAGCGGCAATCTGCCGTATCCGAATGCGGCACTTTTTTCCGCTCTGTTAATATCTCTTGCCGCGGCAATATTCAGCTCCGGGGAAATAACGGAAAGCTCCGCCCCAAGGCTTTTATAGAGCCGTGCCGTAAGATAGCTTGCGGTACTGCAGCGCATACCGCACATAAAGGGAATACCCGTTTCCCTTGCGGCGGCTATACCCCCAAGGCTCTCTGCCACCAAAAGGCTTGCGCCTTTCTTTGCGGCGGCTTCAAGAAGCTCTCTTACCTCGGCCGCCTCTCTTTCAAAGAACACGGGGGGAAGCACCGCCCCATCGCCCATTCCGCTTTTTGCGAATTCCTCAAGGGGAAGGAGCACCTTTTGCCTTCCGTCTGCCTTTATACCGCTTTCCTCAAGCTGCTTTGCGGAGATAAAGGAAAGGTACAGCTCCTTGCTTTTTTCCGTGCTTTTCTGCGGTAGAGAGCTTTCAAGAGGCTTTCCCGCAGTATCGGGCAAATCTCTTACGGGGAAAACGGGGTTTATATCAGCCTTGATCGCCTTTATTTTTACGTTTGCGGTGGCGCTTTTTGCCTTATCCTCGTCCGTGCGCACTCCCGTCATATTCTTATGGCTTGAGGAGGTATAGTACGCATCCGTAAAGCCGCTTCTGGAGAAGAACGCCTCCAGCCTGCGCATCTCTTCCCTATCGGGTGCACGGTTCTCGTCTATCAGGCGGCGGTATATCTCCGTAACGCCGTAAACGTACTCGGGGCTCTTCATTCTGCCCTCTATCTTCAGGGAGGAAACGCCCAAAGAAAGAATCTCCGGCACGTGGGGCGCAAGGCAGTAATCCTTCAGCGAAAGAGGGTATTCCCCGCCGTACTCCATACGGCAGGGCTGGGCGCATTCGCCCCGATTGCCGCTTCTGCCTCCCACCACGGAGGAAAAAAGGCACTGACCCGAAACGCTTACGCAAAGAGCGCCGTGGATAAACATCTCCGTCTCCACTCCGCATTCCCGCGTTATCTTTCTTATATCCTCGCGGTCAAGCTCACGGGCAAGCACAACGCGGGAAAAGCCGATCTCCGCCGCAAGGCGCGCGCCTCCAAGATCGCAAACGCCCGCCTGGGTGCTTGCGTGAAGAGAAAGCTGAGGCAAACGGCGGTGAAGCTCTGCGGCGGCACCGAGATCCGCCACTATCATGGCGTCGGCGCCTGCCTGCCACAGAAATTCTCCGTAGCGGAGCCAATCGTCAAGCTCGCGGTCAAAAACGAGGGTATTTGCGGTTATATTGGTCTTAACGCCCATTTCCCTGCAAAGGGCGATGGCGTACTTCATTTCCTCGCGGTCAAAATTCTTGGCGTTTGCACGGGCGGAAAATTCCGTACCGCCGAAGTATACAGCATCCGCACCTGCCGCGATGGCTGCCTTAAGTGCCGCAAGAGACCCTGCAGGTGCAAGCAGCTCGGGCTTTTTATTCTTTTGTTCGCCCAAGGTGCTCACCTCCGTCTCCTGACTCTTACGGTTTTTTCCAAAGCACTTGCTTTTTTATGGGCAAGTGTTTATAATAAAAGGGTATAGTTTGACTAATACATACATTATACAACATACAAATATAAATTTAAATAGAAAACCGCAAAAATTTACGGTTTTTTCACACAAAAAGAAGGTATCTCCGTGGAACAGAAAAAATATTCCAGAATAGTGGTAAAGGTTGGAACCTCCACCCTATCCCATCCTACGGGCAAGCTGAATCTGCGCCGAATAGAGGAGCTTTCCCACGTGCTTTCCGATCTGAAAAACTCGGGACTTGAGATAGTTCTCGTGTCTTCGGGTGCGGTTGGCGCGGGTATTGCCAGAATAGGACTTGACCGCCGCCCCGAAAGCACCGAGGAAAAGCAGGCACTTGCCGCCATCGGTCAGGGAGAGCTTATGAAGATATACGAGCGCTTCTTTGCCCATTACGGTCAGACCGTAGCGCAGCTGCTGCTTACCAAGGACGTGGTGGACAATCCCGAAAGACGGGAGAGCGCCGCAAGCACCTTCCGCATCCTCTTCGGCTTTTCCTGTCTGCCCATAGTAAACGAGAACGACCCCGTTTCCTCCGCACAGCTGGAAACCAAAAACGGGGATAAGATATCCTTCGGCGATAACGATACTCTTTCCGCGTACGTTGCGGAGCTGTGCGATGCGGATCTGCTGATAAATCTGAGCGACAGCGAGGGATTCTTTACCGCAGATCCCCGAAACGACCCCACGGCAACCCTTATAGAGCGAGTTGAAGAAATAACCCCCGAGCTTCTTGCCTGTGCGGGCGGAGCCGGCACGGCGGGCGGCACGGGAGGAATGAGAAGCAAGCTGGAGGCGGCGCAAATTGCGGGCGCGGCGGGAATACCCATGTTTCTTGCCCACGGCGCAGAGCCTGCGGTACTGTATTCCATACTTGAAGGAAAGGCGCGCGGCACCTACTTTGCCGCCGAAAAGAAGAAATGAAAGAGATAATTCTTTGCAAATACGGCGAGATAGTGCTCAAAGGCACCAACCGCCCCCATTTTGAGGCTATGCTCTCCCGCGAGCTGAAGGGCAGAGCAAAGCGCCACGGAGGCTTTAACGTCCACACTGCCCAAAGCACCGTTTTCATAGAGCCTCTTGACGAATTTTCCGATATTGACGGAATGTTTGAGAGCTGCCTTTCCGTATTCGGCATCGTTGCCGCAGTTAAGGCTTGCGTCTGCGAAAAGACCCCCGAGGCTATCTACGATGCGGTAAGAGAATATCTGCCCGAGAAGCTTGAGGGGGTACGTACCTTCAAGGTTGAAGCCAAGAGAAGCGACAAGCGCTTCCCCATGACAAGTCCCGAGATAAGCCGCGAGGTGGGCGGCGTTATCCTTGACACGGTGCGCGGAATAAAGGTGGACCTCCACGAGCCCGAGGTTACCGTGCGCGTTGAAGTGCGCGAGGAGTACGCATACGTCCACGCAGGACAGGCAAAGGCGGCAGGCGGCATTCCCGTTGGCAGCAGCGGAAGGGGACTTCTGCTTCTTTCAGGCGGTATAGACAGTCCCGTTGCAGGATACATGATGGCAAAGCGCGGTATGTCCGTTCAGCTCCTCCATTACGACAGCTTCCCCTACACCAGCGAAAGAGCCAGAGAAAAGGTTATGGAGCTTGCCCGTATCATATCCCCCTATACCTGCACGAGACAGGCGTGCGTTATCTCCCTTACGAAGATCCAGGAAACCATCAGAGATAATTGCGACGAGGATTATTTCACCCTGCTTTTGCGCCGCTTTATGATGCGAATTGCGGAAATGTACGCAAAGGACGCAAACTGCGGCGCCCTCATTACGGGAGAAAGCCTCGGTCAGGTTGCAAGCCAGACCACGGAGGCAATAACGGTGACCAACAACATCGTTACCATGCCCGTGTTCCGCCCCTGCATCGGTCTTGATAAGGAGGAGATCGTTACCGTTGCCCGCAAGATCGGCAGCTTTGAAACGTCCATCCAGCCCTTTGAGGATTGCTGTACCGTGTTCACCCCCCGCCATCCCCGCACCAGACCCGAGCTTGCAAAGCTTCTTGCGGAAGAAGCAAAGCTGGACTTTGAGGCTCTTGCCAAGGAAGCATTTGATAACAGAGAATATATCAAGCTGTTTTGAATGAAACAGAACTGAAAATAAAGCCTTCTCCTGTGGGAGAAGGCTTTCAGTCTGTCGAAAAACGCCCATCACGCGAGAGCGATGGTGGGCGTTTTTGTGTATTTGAAGCAAAAAAGGGAAAGAAAAGCAAAGAAATCGAAGGGATGGTTATCTCTCCATTTTCTTTTAGC
>SVSB01000032.1 GCA_015064505.1 Oscillospiraceae bacterium | reverse complement strand
ACGTCGATCACGCCGTCGAAGTAGTATTCTACGGTGTACTGATACTCTGCCTTCTCCCACTCTGCAATAAGAGTAACGTCCTCTGCAACTGCGGCAAGGACCTTGCCGTTGCTGTATACTGCCGCATCGGGAGTTGCCAGCTTCCAGCCCTTGAATACGTATCCCTGACGAACGGGCTCTGCCGTGATCTCGGTATCAAAGCTCCAAACGTGGGAGGTCTTGTAAACGCCGTTATCCTCGTACTCATCCATGCCGTACACGGGATCCGCGCCCGCGTTGAGATCGAATACTACGTTGAAGCCTCTGGGCATAATGATCGCACGGAGAGTGCCCGTGGGAGCGTTATTTATGGGGCTGTAACGAACGGAGTTGCCGTAATTGATATAAACGGGGAGCGCTGCGGGATCTCCGCCGTTAAGTTCGGTAACGCGAGCCTGATACTCGTATGGAACGCCGTTCCAGAACTCGCCCCACAGATCAAAGCTTGAGCTTCCGACGCCGCTTGCGCCGATGGCTACGTTAACGCCCGCATCAGCCGCAAGGTGCTCGTTGATCTCCAAATAAGCATCTCCGGAATTAACGACGCGGAAAAGGATCTTCGCAAGTGCGCTTGCGGGGCGGAATCCTACGCCGATGGCGCTTGCATCCACCTCAAGGGGCTGAACGTACGTAACGGGCTCAAAATCAAGCATAACGTTTACGTAAGTGCTTGTGGGAACGGTCTTGAATACTGCAACGTAATCGTTTTCATTATAAGTACCCGCTGCGGTATCCTCATTCTGATAAAGAGTGGTATAGTTTGCTGCTTTTGCAAAAATTCTGTAAGTCTTTGCTTCGCTGAGTCCCCTGAAGCTGAAGCTTCCGCCTATTGCAACGGTCTTGGCATCAACGAGATTTTCGGCATCGCCTACTATCTCAAAAAGCTCAACGAGGATCTCTTCGATTCCGTCGTTATCGGTGATGGATACGTTGACGGTACCCGTGATGGTCTGAATAGCTTCCCACTTTGCGTAAAGAGTTATATCCTCGGTAAGAAGCTTACCCTCGGTAGCGGGAACGGTAAGCGCAACGTCCTCATACCAGCCGATAAACTTATAGTTGTCTCTTGCAGGAACGTAACCGTCAAAATCGGGAACGTAATAGAGATCGTTCACAGTCTGGGTTGCGTTGCCGTTCACGGTACCGCCGTTTGCGTTAAAGGTCACGTTGTACTTTTCAACGGTGACGACAGCATCGAGCACGCCCTTCTGCGCGGTACCGTCAAAGTACGCGCCCTTAACGGTTCCGCAGAGCTCGCCGTCGGCAACCTCACCGACCGTAGCCGTGTAATTCCCGTCGGTATATACAACGTGAGCTGTCTGCTCGGTGGCGGGTCTTGCGGTGCCGTCCTTATAAGTAAAGGAAGTAACGATTATTCTGTACTTTGCGGTTGTAGTGCCATCGGGAAGATGCTTCCAGACGGGGTAGGAGCCGCTTCCCTTGCCCGTTGCGGGATCAATAGTAACGAAAATGGGAGGAACGTTACCGGAAAGCTGGTCTATGGTGTGCCACTCGCCCGCGTAGAAAATCTGTATTCTTACGTTTACGCTGGCGGGGTAAAGCTCTGCAGGTACTTCATCGTCCATTTCAACCTCGAAAGCAAGGTCAAAATCGTCGAAATTATAATCAAGATTTACGGTAAGGGTCCAGTTGCCGTCCGAATCCTTAACGGGAGCGCCGTAGGAAACGTCGTAGCCGTGCTTGGATGCGCTTACCGCAAACTCGGAGGTGCTGTGGAGTCCGGTAAAGGTAAGACCGTTATGGGTTGTGGTCGCGGCGTCGTTTGCAACGGTCACGTCGTAGGTATGGGTATGCTCGGTGGGAACGAACAGAGAACTTCCCGCCTTCTTTTCGTTAAGGACCACCGCAACGTCGCCCTTGGTGGCGCCGTTCATATCAGTATGACCGTTATCGTCGCTGTGGTTAATATTCACGTTGATGGTAACGCTCACTGACTTTTCCCACACGGCGGTAAGCACCATGGGAGCAGTAATGCCGTTGGTAACTCTTTCGCCGCTTGCATAGGTGGAGCCGTTCCACTGCCAGCCCGCGAAAAGATATCCTTCACGCACGGGGATCTTATCGGTTGCGGTAACCGCGCTTCCGACTGCATAATTCTCAGTGCCGGGGTTTTCGCCTGCGGCAAAAGAACCGTCGTTCGCATCGTACTTCACGCTGTAGTGATAAACCGTCATCTCTGCGTTTGCACCGTTGACGATAAGGTCGGTAGTGCCCGCCTGATGCCAATCGTTGCCGATCTTGTGCCAGAGATGGTATCTGCCGTTACCGACGGGAGCGGAGTATACGCCCTCGGAGGTGCGGGTAAGAGGGATGTACACCTCGTTCGTGGCGGCGTTTACTTCGCCGAGATAGAAGGAGGCATCCTCTTCGTGTATTTCTTCGATATCGGTATGAACTCCGTCAAGCAGAGTGTTTACGATCACGCTGTAAACGGGCAGAGTGGTATCGTAGATCCAGGCGTAAACCGTATGCTCGTTGCTGCTCTGGTCAACGTATTTTGCGCGGATCTCAACCTCGTATCTGGTATTGGGGTTAAGTCCCGTCCAATATACGACGCGCTCGCCGCTGTCGCCTAAGCCCTCGGTGCCCTTAACGCCCTCAAGATAATACTCACAGCGGGAATCGAAATTACCCGTAAGAGTAAGGGTGGTAGCAGCGGTGGTGGTGGTGGGCTTTTTGAATACGAATACGGGAATGGTAGCTCTTGCGGAATCTCCGTTATGGAATTTGCAGTTGTCCTTTGTAACGGTTGCGGAGATAGTTGCGTCTCCGCTCGTGGACGTACCTGCGGTCACGCCGGTAACGGCGTAATCATCACCGCTTGAAGCGGCGGTTATGGTGCCGCTGTCGTTAGTTACGGAAACAGAGCCAACGGAGCAGGCGGTACAGGTGATATGAACGATGCCGTTCTCGCCGAAAAGCTGACGCAGGCTTGTGGAATCACCCTCGAAAAGTCCAAGGCTTATGTATTCCAGATCGCCCTGAAGATCATCCTCCAGAACGCCCGCGTCGGAATACCTGGGGAACTCCAGGATTCCGGGGATTATAACGGTAGTACCGGTCTGAACTCTTGAACCCGTGTGGCTGTCGGAGCAAAGGAGATTGTTCTCAGCATCGTATACCTCCACGCTGATGGTGCCGGAAAGCTCCTCGCCGCCGTTGGAGTAATAAACAGCCGCCCAGGCATAGCCCTTACCGGAGAAGCTGTACTTGTACGCACGGCCGGACATATTTGAGGAAGCAGTAACGCTGTCGTTATATATCTCGATCTCTCCGTCGGTATCGTTGATGCTGTGCATATTGTGAGAGTTATATACGTACAGATACGTACCGAGACCGTTGGTCCATTTGTACGTCAGATCCTGTACGTTGCCCTCATAGCCGCTTACGCGAGCCTCAAGCAGCTCGCTGGAGCGCAGATCGGTCTGCGGACCGCGGGCAAAGCTGACGATCTCCACCGTGGGGGACGCCGCAAAAGCAAGTGGCATCGGCACGGAGCAGATAATCATAACGAAAGCCAGAATAAGATTCAGACTTCTCTTGAATAACGTGTTTTTCATATGTACCTCCATTCAGTTTACAAACTGCATATTAAACTTATTTATCACGCATCCGCCAAAAACGGACTGTAAGGCGCACCGGCTATCTCGCGGACCGTTTTCTTCAGTTCCACAAGAGCCGAGTGGCAGGCGGGCTCGTTCAGCAGCCGCACGGGGACGGTTATCCAATCTCCCATCAGCCTTTCCCTGTACGCGTATTCAGTGCCGATAAGGCCCTCTCCCTGAGGAGCGTATATCAGAATGAGATCGTAGCTTGTTCCCTGTTGCAGATTGCAGGCAAGGTCAAGAGCATCGGAATAACGGTCTATGTGATGAACTCCCTCTTCCTTTAGCAGGGTGTGGGCTGTCTCAAGCTCGCCGCAAATGGCAACTCTCACTTTTCTTAGCAAGGTCGTTCCTCCTATATCTGTAATTTTACGTTTTGATTATAGCACGACCCTACTCAATTTGTGTGCGTTGCGCAAATTCAGCCGTTTTTGCGCGTATTTTTTCTAAAAAAACAAAATTATTCCGCGGTTGTAGACTTTTTCTATCACTTATGATAGAATGGTGAAAGAAAGCAGACGAAAGGGATGAAAGCTATGAGGATCGCCATCTGCGATGACAGCGAAAGCTGTCTTGCCACGGCAAAGGAAGCCGTAACGGAATACGCGGAGAAAAACAGCGGCAAAAATATAACGTTTGAAGTATTCTCCCACGGGGAGGATATGCTGGAGGCCGTGCACAAAAGCGGCGGCTTTGACGTCTATATTCTTGACATAGTAATGCCCCACGTAAACGGTATTGAGCTTGGAATGAGCTTAAAAAGCGACGGCTACGACGGCAAGATAGTATACCTTACCTCCAGCGAGGAATTTGCCATAGACTCCTACCGTGTTAAGGCGCGGGATTACCTGATGAAGCCCTTAAAAAAGGCGGAGCTCTTTTCGGTGCTTGACGAGCTGTACGCAGAGATGCAGGTAAAAGAGGATAAAAGCATCATAGTCAAGACTAAATCAAACAGCGTGAAGCTGAATTACGACAGCATTATTTACGCGGAGCTTAACAGACGTGCCGTGTCATACCACCTGGCAAACGGCAAGACCGTGGAAAGCGTCAGCATGCGCGTTCCCTTCACGGAGGCGGTAAAGCCCCTTACGGAGGACGGTCGCTTCGTTATCTGCGGGCAGAGCATGATATCCAATATGCGCCATATTACCATGGTGGAATCGGACGCCATCGTTTTCGACGAGACCGTGCGGGTCCCTCTTGGCGTTAAGATATGCCGCGAGGTGCGTTCCGTCTGGACGGACTTCTGGTTTAACGGGGAGGCAAAAAAATGACCGTTTTAAGAGATTTTTCCGTTTTTTGGTCACTGTGCCACACCCTCGTTCTCTTTATTCTTCTTTTTGAATCAAGATATCCGAAAAGAAAAACGATGATAATAACCCTCTCCACCATGATTCCCCTCATCGCAGCCAACATGGTGCTTATGTACGTCGTTCCTCACGACGTTTTCGGCACTCTTATGCTTGCTACCATATCCCTGCCCAGCCTTGTGGTCTTCTGGATACTTGCAAAAAACAGAGACGGCAGATTTCTCTTCACATTCTGCCTCGTGGATACCACGGTGCTTGAGATAATCTACATAACCCAGATACTGAATCATTACACCACACCCGATACCTATTACGTTATGTTCTTTATCAGGCTTATCATTTACCCCGTGCTTGAGGTGATAGTCTACAAAAAGCTGCGTCCCCTCTTTCTGGAGGTGCAGAAGAACAATAAAAAGGGCTGGGGTACCTTTGCGCTGATCGGCGCGCTGTTCTACGTGACCATCACGCTGATGATGAACCGCCCCACCTCCATTCTGGAGCGTCCTGAATACCTCCCTGCGGTAATTCTTATGTTCATCCTGATGCCTGCAATGTATCTGCACATACTCACCACCCTCAACCGCCAGAAGATGATGATGGAAATGACGGAGAGAGACAGCATACTGCAGCTGCAGGTAAGCAACATCACCGCCCGCGTGCAGGAATATTCCGCCGCCAACAACAAATTCCGCATAGAAAGGCACAACTTCCGCCACAAGATGCAGACCATTGCAGGACTCGTGGAGCGCAAGCAATACGATGCCCTTCAGGCACTGGTGCTTGAATACAACGCCGCAATTAAGGAAACGCAGGTAAAAAGCTATTGCCGCTTTGCGGTGCTTGACGCGGTCCTCTCCTCCTATCTGCAAAAGGCAGAAACGGCAAAGATAAACGTCAGCATCATCCCCGAATTCCCTGAGGAGCTGCCCGTTAACGAGGCAGAGCTTGCCGCAGTTGTGGCGAACGCCCTGGAAAATGCAATAAACGCCTGCAAAAAGCTACCCGAAAGCGAGCGCTTCATCCGCGTGCACGTCATAAGCTCCCCCTGCTTTATGATGAAGATACAAAACAGCTTTGACGGCCAGGTAGACTTTGACGAGGAAGGAATACCCGTAAACAACGACGAGGAGCACGGCTTCGGCACACGCTCCATTGCCGCCTTCTGCGCAAAGCACGACGCCTTCTGCC
This sequence comes from Oscillospiraceae bacterium, assembly GCA_015064505.1. GTDB lineage: Bacteria > Bacillota > Clostridia > Oscillospirales > CAG-272 > RUG12395. The sequence continues at coordinate 25,281 of SVSB01000032.1, read as the reverse complement.
AGTTCAAGGCAGACGATAACGTATTCACCCTTAATCTTGTGTTCGGGAAATGATTCGTAAGGTATATAAGTAATTTTCAAATTCAGGTATAAATCAGATGGGAGCTCGATTCCGAAAGAAATCGAGCTCCCATCTGATTTATTTTTAATCGCTGTAACGCGTATCCAAGTCCGCGTATCCCAAAAAATCCTTTAAGCGAATGTGTTTCACAAGACTCGTTGAATAATCCAGCTCATCATTTGTTATCAAGATCTTTTGGGAAAGGGCGTCAACACCGGCAAAAGCTCCGAATTCACGGGCATACGCCTTCTCCTCCTCAACGCTGTACGCAACCTGCACATAGTATCTTTTATTTCCCTTTTGAGCAAGAAAGTCTATTTCTTTTCCTCCATTATTGTATACGAAAACGTTATAGCCCATATATATAAGCTCGTTGTAGACTATATTTTCCATATTGTGAGAAAGATCGTATCTGTTATCCGGACAGCGTATGGAATTAAGAGCAACATCGGCATTATATATCTTTTCATAAAAATTCAGCAAAGCTTTTGTCTTTGTGGAATACTGCTTCACAGATTCTATAATATAAGCTTCCTCGAGATAGCCTAAATACTTTGTTACGGTATTTACGGAACAGGAGCCATATTCTCTCTTTACGTAATCGCGTATTGATTTTGAAGAAAATATCCTTGAATTTGATCGAAGCACGTAATCGACAAGGCTGCGAAAAAGCCCTTCCTTGCGTATCTTATATCTGTTCAGCAGATCGTTCACAACTATCGTGTCATCCAGATCGCACAGGTATCTGCGTTGTGACTCAGTATCCGCAAATTCGATGCGCTTTGGGAACCCACCCCATACCAGATAATCCGTAACCGATACTTCCCTGCCAAGCTCCTTTGCATATTGCATCAATTCTTTATAAACGAAAGGCCGAACGCGAAAAGCCACGTACCTGCCGCTCAGTTCCCTTGCGAACTCACCTGAAAGCAGCTTGGAATTAGAACCCGTGATGAATACCGAGCAGTCACAAAGCCGCAAGGTCTTACAAGCCTCCGACCAACCGTCAAGTACCTGTATCTCGTCAAAAAATAGATAACACCTACCCTGTTTTCTGTTGGCTTCAACGTAATCTATCAGCGCATAACCGTTTGAAACCTTGGCAACGGTTCTTCTGTCCTCAAAATTCAAATATATTATGTTATCCGTCTTTTCGGAGATCTCCGTCATTATTTGTTCAAGTATCACGGACTTTCCGCAACGTCTTATTCCCGTGATTATTTTAATGAGGTCGGAGTCGTAAAAGGCTCTTACTTGCTTAATATAATGTTCTCTTTGTATCATAATATCACCTCACCTGTATTCTACTGAAAACTTTTTCGTTTGTCAAGAAAAGTTTTCAGTAGTAACGAAAACTTTTTCGTTTTTGCAGAAAAATTTTCAGTAAAATGAAAAATAACCGTGCGTTACAGCAAAAGCATATAACGCACGGTATTGTTTTACTTTATGATAGTAATATCCGAAACGAGATCAAGAAGCGCGCCGTGGACTGCGGTGTTGGTTGCGGCAACGTTAAGATTGCGGAAGTAATCGGGAGTATTTCCCTGCCAATCCGTGATCTTGCCGCCCGCCTCCGTAAGTATGATACTGCCCGCGCAATAATCCCAGGGCTTAAGATCCGATTCACAGAACAGCTCGTATCTGCCGTCCGCAACGGCGCAGATATCAAGCGCCGCAGAACCGAAACGGCGTATATCGAGACAGGTATCGAACATCTTCTTAATCATACGCATATTCTCATCCGCGTTATCGCGGCGGTAAGGGCTGGTTCCTATTACCGCAAGGCTCTGTCTTATATCGCCGTTATGGGAAACGGAAAGACGCTTTCCGTTAAGGTAAGAGCCGCAACCGCGCTCGCCATAGTAAAGCTCTCCGTTAAAGGGATTATATACGATACCCATAACGGGTTTGCCCTCAAAGACGAGACCGAGAGCAACGCAGCTTTGGTTAAGACGGCGAATAAGATTAGTCGTACCGTCTACGGGGTCGATAATAAAAACGGGGCCGTTTTTATCGGGGATCTCGTCGCTTTCCTCGGAAAGCACGTCTGCCTCGGGGTAGCGGGTGCGGAGCTCCTTTATAAGGAAGCTCTGCACCGCCATATCCGCTTCAGTAACGAAATCGGCGTAGCCCTTTTCGCTTACGTGGGTCCTGCCCTCGCCGAGCAGGATCTTTCCCGCCTCCTTTACAAGCTCGCAAAGAGAGGCAATGCTTATATCCATCATTTTATCTTACCACTATATTGACTATCTTACCGGGGATAACGATCTCTTTTACAACGGTCTTGCCCTCCATTGCGGAGGCAACCTTCTCGTCTGCCTTGGCAAGAGCAAGAACCTCTTCCTTGGGCATATCAACGGGAACGAGGATCTTTGCCTTGATCTTACCGTTTATCTGAACGACTATCTCGATCTCATCGTCTGCAGTCTTAGCCTCGTCGTAGGCAGGCCAGCTTTCGAAAGCTATGGTGTTACCGTGACCCAGCTGTTCCCAGATCTCCTCGCCGATATGAGGACAAATGGGAGAGAGCATCTTTATAAGTCCCTCGGCATACTCTCTCGGGCACTTGCCTTCCTTGTAAACTGCGTTCACGAAGATCATCATCTGAGAGATTGCGGTATTGAACGCAAGCTTCTCAAAGTCCTCGGTTACCTTCTTGACGGTCTTGTGATATACCTTCTCAAGGGCGGGAACAGCGTCTTCCACGATGTTCTGAGGCTCGGTGAAGAACGCCCAAACGCGGTTAAGGAAACGGCGTGCTCCGTCAACGCCTGCATCGCTCCAAGGCTTGGAAACCTCAAGGGGTCCCATAAACATCTCGTAGAGACGGAGGGTATCCGCGCCGTAGTCTCTTACTACGTCGGAGGGATTTACGACGAATTCGGGGAATCTCTTACCCATCTTGATGCCGTTGGCGCCAAGTATCATACCCTGGTGAACCAGCTTCTTGAAGGGCTCCTTGGTGGGAGCAAGCCCCTTGTTGTAAAGATATCTGTTCCAGATTCTGGAGTACATAAGATGACCGACCGCGTGCTCGGGGCCGCCGATGTAAAGGTCAACGGGCATCCAGTGCTTGAGAAGCTCCTGATCTGCGAACTCCTTATCGTTCTTGGGGTCGATATATCTGAGGAAGTACCAGGAAGAGCCTGCGGAACCGGGCATGGTGGAAGTTTCTCTCTTGCCCTTGATGCCGTTTTTATCGTACGCCTTCCATTCCTCTGCATTTTCAAGGGGGGCCTTGCCGCCTACTCCCTTGTAGTTTTCAAGCTCGGGAAGAATGAGAGGAAGCTCCTCGTCGGGAAGAACGTGAACCTTGCCGTCCTCGCCGTGTACAACGGGAACGGGCTCGCCCCAATATCTCTGGCGAGCGAAAATCCACTCTCTGAAGTGGTAGTTTACAGTTCTCTTTGCAACGCCCTGCGCTTCAAGCTTAGCTGTGATGGCTTCCTTTGCCTCTTCAACGGTAAGACCCGTGAACTCCTCGGAGTTTATAAGTCTGTAGCCCTTGCCAAGGTAAGCCTGCTTCTCAAACGCCGCCTCGGAAACGTCAACGTGACCGAGCTTTTCATCGCCGTCGATGACCTGGATCATATCGATATTATGAGCGATAGCGTATTCAAAGTCTCTCTGATCGTGGGAAGGAACCGCCATAACCGCGCCCGTACCGTAGCTTGCAAGGACGAAGTCACCGATGAACATTCTGACCTCCTTGCCGTTTACGGGGTTGATGCAGGTCACGCCCTTAAGCTCACAGCCTGATTTTGTCTTGTTGAGCTCGGTTCTGTCCATATCGTTCTTCTTGAGAGTTTCGTCGATATACGCCTGAACCTCTTCCTTGTTCTCGATGCGGGGCATAAGCGACCTTACAATCTCTCCGTCGGGAGCAAGAACCATAAAGGTGATACCGTATATGGTCTCAATGCAAGTAGTAAAGATAGAGAACTCACCACCGCCGACGATCTGGAATTTAACCTCAACGCCGGTGGATTTTCCTATCCAGTTCTTCTGCATCAGCTTGGTGGATTCGGGCCAATCGATCTCCTCAAGGCCTTCAAGCAATTCCTCGGCAAATGCGGGCTGATTGATGACCCACTGCTTCATATTCTTTCTGACTACGGGGAAGCCGCCTCTCTCGCTCTTGCCGTCGATGACCTCGTCGTTGGAGAGCACCGTACCCAGCTCCTCGCACCAGTTTACGGGCATATCAATATACTGTGCGTAGCCGTCAAGGTAGAGCTGCTTGAATATCCACTGAGTCCATTTGTAGAAATCGGGATCGCTTGTTGCGATCATCTTGGACCAGTCGTAGTCAAAGCCAAGCTCGGTCAGCTGCTTAGAAAAAGTTTCGATGTTCTTCTGGGTAAAGCCGTTGGGGTGGTTTCCCGTTGATACCGCGTACTGCTCGGCGGGAAGGCCGAAGGAGTCGTAGCCCATAGGATGAAGAACGTTATAGCCCTGCATTCTCTTCATTCTGGATACTATGTCGGTAGCGGTGTAGCCCTCGGGGTGACCTGCGTGGAGACCTACTCCCGAAGGATAGGGGAACATATCAAGAGCATAGAACTTAGGCTTGGAAAAATCCCAGACGTCCGTCTTGAAGGTCTCGTTCTTTTTCCAGTATTCCTGCCACTTTTTTTCGATTTGCAAATGATCGTATCTCATATCTAAAACCTCGTCAGTCTTTATTATCTTCTTTATCTTCCGCCGTAACGATGGGCGTGATATCGATCTGCTCGGAATCGCTCCACAGCTTGTCAAGATTATAAAAATCTCTTGCCTCGCGGGAGAAGATATGCACGGCAACGGTGCCGTAATCCATCAGCACCCAGGTTCCGTTTCCGTAACCCTCGATGTGGCTTACTGCCACGCCGGCCTCGGTAAGCTTATGCTCCACCTCTCCGGAAAGAGCGTTTATCTGAGTGTTGGAGTTACCCGTTGCAAGCACGTAGTAATCCGCAAGCACGGTCTGCTTTTCAACGTAAAGCAGCTTAATATCCTTTGCGCGCTTTGAATCAAGCGCCTTTACCGCTATCTCCGCTATCTCGCGGGGAGAAAGCTCCTTCATTTCCATTTCTGCCATTTTTTATTCCTTTCAGTCCTCGTAATGAGGAAAATCAAGCTTATCATCGGCGTTTTCGCCGTTTACGGGGGTAGTGCGCATATCCGAGTTATAAATAGCCATCATCGCGGCGTCGTTAACGCAAGTGAGACGCTTGCCCGAATCAAAGATGTCCTCGGTAATGTCCTCGTTATACACGTTGAGATATTTGTTCACGGTATCCAGCGCTGCTGAGCGGGAAAGCACGAACATCCACGCGCCCGATTCTCCGGTGCGACAGCCGTCGCCCGCCATGGTAAGCATATTCATCTTGGAAAGATCCACGTTAAAAAGCTTGGTTACGTAATACTGAGCATCCGCAAAAGTCACGTCCGTGGAAAGATTATCGAGGACGCTCTTTGCTATGTTCACCGCCTGAGTAATGGAGATCCTGTCAAGCTGCTTGAACATTGCGGAAATAAACAGCTTCTGTGCGTCCATACGGCTGATATCCGCAAGCTTGTAATCGGCGCGGAAGCGGATAAACTGCTCTGCCTTATCACCGTCAAGAAGCTGATAACCCGCCTTAAGATCCACGTAAAGCTCCTGACCGGGAGTGTCGTCCACGTAATACATATCAAAGGGAACGTCCACCCAAACGCCGCCCATGGCGTCTACCGTCTGCTTGAACGCATCAAGGAAGATGAGGGCGTAATAGTCTATCTGTATGCAAAGCCCCGCCTCGATCGCTTCAGCCGTCTTTTCCATTGCGTACTTGCGCTGTTCTTTGTAGGTTGCGTTATCGGGAGAATTGTTCACGTAATGCGCGTATATGGCATTTACTCTTCCCGTCTTTCCGTCGGGACACTCGATATATGTGTCTCTGGGGATCTGCACTATGTTCATCTCGTTCTTTGCGGTATCGAAGTTAACGATCATGATAACGTCCGTGCTTGCAGACATCTTGTCCATACCCATTACGAGGAAGTTGACGCAGTCCTTATTGCGGGTATATACAACCTCCGGAGGATCGGGTGATTCCGTCACGGCGGGGTCGGTGGTGACCGCGGGATTCTCGGGACCCGTTACGGGGGAATCGGTCACAGTGTCCGTATCAAAGGGCACGCCCGTGTCCACGGCGGGACGGTAGAAAAGATGCACCGCAAGCAAAGTAACGATGGCGGCTACGGTAAGCACCACCAGCACGAGCAAAACCACCTTCAGGTAGTCGGGCTTTCCGTCACCGGGCTTAACTGTGCGTATCCTGTGGGTGGCTTCTCCGGAAGCATTTTTATTTTCGCGCCCCTTGCCAACCGCCGCAAATATCCGCGTTATACTTTCGGCAGTTTTGCTTTTATCCTTGTTTTCGTTTTCCATAATATCCTCTCTGCCTCACTTACGGCACTTTCTCAGCATTGCGTTTCTTGAACGTACGGTAACCGCTGCCACGGGACGTTCTTCCGATATAAGATCCTTTATGGTCATATCAAAGCTGGTAAGCATGGTGCGGTCAAGCACGTCCTCCAGCTCCTCGGCATTTTTTGCCTTTGCAACGCCGCAGTCAAACTGTCTGCGCAGCTCCACGCAGTCCTCAAAGGTCCTGGTGTCCTCTATATAATCGGCAAGATACAGTATCTTGTCGCATATATTCATATCCTCTGCCCCGCCCGTATGTACCGATACGGCACGGATAAGCTCCGGCACCGCAAATCGCGGAAACTTATGGGGGATTATCGCGGCCGCCGTAATGCTGTGGAACAGCTTCGGTGCCGCAAGCACGTCGGAGTCGTACACAACTCCGTACTTTTCGCACAGGGCGATCTGCTCCGGCGTTTTTATCTCCTTCGTAACGTCGTGAAGGAGAGCGGCGGCTCGCAGCATTCCCGTTTTTTCGGGTGCGTAAAGCCCGCAAAGCTCAACTACCTTTCTCTCCACCCCGAGAGTGTGAGAAAAGCGCTTCTCGCTCATCTTGCTCTTTATCTCCGCACGAAGCTCGCAAAGAGCTTCCTCGGAAAATCTTTCTTCGTATGTCATTTTTCTTGCTCCGTACAATCGGTGCTCCGTAATATATGCTTCAACCCCGTAAGGTACGATATCCCACAGAGGTCTTCCGATCTTTGCCGCATCCCGCGCACCGCCGGAGGACGCATCCTCGCTTACGGAAACAAGTTCCGTTCGCGCTCCGTACTCCATCTGAAGATATCGGCAATATCCGCTTATATCCTCCTCTCCGCGAGTTGCAACGCAAAGAGTCACGCGGGAAAGGATATCTCGGAAATCCTTCCAATTTTCAATATTTTTTACCACGTCCGCGCCCACGAGCATAAATATCTCGTCGGCTTCCGCCTCAAGGCGCTTTACGGTGTTACAGGTGTAGCTGATCCCGTCTTCCGAAAGCTCAATAAGGGATACACTGCACTTACCGCAAAAGCGGGGATCCCGTTCAAAGGCAATGCGACACATCTCCGCCCTGTGAGCACCCGAGGCGTCCTCGACCTTTCCCTTGCACGGGTGAGTACCCGAGGGAATAACGAGCAGTCTTTCCGCTTCCGTTGCCCGAAGAAAGGCAAGGGCGGCGTTTACGTGCCCCACGTGAGGGGGAGAAAAGCTGCCGCCGAATATGGCGAGCTTTTTTATCTTTTCCGTCATTATCTTGCGGACTTTCCCGCGTTCTTAAGATCTATCTTCTTGTTCTTTTTTGAAGGGCGGTACAAAACGAATTTGCTTCCCACCGCCTGAACCGCCGCAGCATCGCAGGCATCGGCAAGGGCGTCGCCCGCCTCTCTTGCGGTAAAGCCGCTGTTCTCAAGCACTCTTGCTTTTATAAGCTCACGCGCCTCAAGGGCGTTACCTATCTGAAGCACCGTTTCCTCCGTTATTCCTCCCTTGCCGATCTGGAATATGGTATCCAGCTCCACCGCAAGAGAACGGAGATAGGCTCTCTCCTTTGAGGTTATCTCTAACGCTGCCATTATTATTCCTCCCGAAGTATGTCAAAAAGCCTTGCGGCAAATTCTCTTACCGCTCTTCCCCTGTGGCTTACGGTATGCTTTTCCTCTGCCGTAGCCTCCGCAAAGGTCTTGCCGAGGTCGTGGGAAAGAAACAGCGGATCGTAGCCGAAGCCGCCGTTCCCGCGGTACTCGGTAATTACCGTACCGTCGCATCTGCCTCCGCAGGTAAAGCCTTCTCTGCCGTCGGGAAATTCGCAGGCAACGGCACAGTAATAATAAGCCGTTCTGTCATCCTTATCCGCAAGCTCCGCAAGAAGCTTTTCGTTGTTATCGTCGTCGCTTCCCCCGGAATAGCGGGCGCTGTATATACCGGGAGCGCCTCCAAGAGCATTTGCGCATATTCCGCTGTCATCAGCAACGGAGATATACCCGAGAGCGGCCGCCGCCCTTGCCTTGATGGCGGCGTTTTCTTCAAAGGTACTGCCGTTTTCCTCTATTTCCCCCGTAAAGCCCACGTCCGCCAGAGTAATAAGCTTTATTTGGGGAACGGAAGCATTTTCCTCTTTTGACGAAAATTCCGCTAAAATGGTTTCGATTTCCTTGACCTTATTTTTATTTTTGGTCGCTATCAGCAGGGTGATCTCTTTATTCTGCATCTTTTCCTCACTCAAACATTGCCGCAACGAATTCCTTTGCGTCGAAGGGGCGCATATCCTCTGCCTTCTCGCCCACTCCGATAAACTTTACGGGAATTCCCAGCTCGCGGCTTATGGAGAATATCATACCGCCCTTTGCGGTACCGTCAAGCTTCGTGAGCACGAGACCCGTAACACCCGCCGCATTTGCAAACTCCTTTGCCTGGGAAAGGGCGTTCTGACCCGTAGTCGCATCCAGCACCAGAAGAGTTTCGCGGCTGCTGTCGGAAAGCTCGCGGGTAAGCACTCTGTCGATCTTGGAAAGCTCGTCCATAAGATTCTTTTTGTTCTGCAGTCTGCCGGCAGTATCCACGATAAGGATATCCGCCTTGCGGCTCTTTGCCGCCTGCGCCGCGTCGAATACCACCGCCGCAGGATCCGATCCGTCGGACTGGGCTATCATATCCGCGCCCGCGCGCTTGCACCATACGCTGAGCTGCTCTATTGCCGCCGCACGGAAGGTATCCGCCGCCGCAACGACCACCTTTTTCCCCTCCTCCACGAAATGGGAGGATATTTTTCCTATGGTGGTGGTCTTGCCAACGCCGTTTACGCCGATAACAAGCACCACTGCGGGAGCCTTTGAAAGATCAAGAGGCTCGCCCTCTCCCACAAGGGAGCAAAGTATCTCCTTAAGAGCGACCCTTACGTCCTCGGGGTCCTTGAGTCTGCCGTCCTTTACCTTTTCGCGCAGCTCGTCAAGTATATATTCGGTAGTGCCCACACCCACGTCGCAGGTGATAAGCAGCTCCTCAAGCTCGTCGAACAGATCCTCGTCTATTTTTACGAAGCTGCGGAGAACGTTGTCTACCTGTCCCATAAAGGCGCTCTTGGTCTTGGCAAGACCCGCCTTTAATTTATCAAGAAATGCCATCAGAAAAATCTCCGTTTCTGTTATCAAAATCTCCCACGTTGAGAGAAATTACCTTGGAAACGCCCTGCTCGGGCATGGTTACGCCGTACATACGGTCCGCCGCCTCCATGGTTCCGCGGCGGTGAGTGATGAGGATAAACTGCGTTTCCTCGGAAAAGTTTTTGATATATTCCGCAAAGCGGGCAACGTTTACCTCGTCAAGAGCAGATTCGATCTCGTCGAATATGCAGAAGGGCGAGGGATTTACCTTAAGCACCGCGAACAGCAGTGCAATGGCAACGAAGCTCTGCTCTCCGCCGGAAAGAAGAGAAAGACTCTTTACTATCTTACCGGGAGGCGCCGCCTTTATATCTATGCCGCTTTCCAGAATATTTTCGGGGTCGGTGAGCAGAAGCTCTGCGTGACCGCCGCCGAAGAGCCGGGCAAAGGTCTCTCCGAAGAAGCCGTTCACCCGTTCAAAGGTATCTATAAATCTGCGCTTCATCTCACCCTCGACGGATGCGATAAAGTCCGCAAGCTTGCCTCTTGACTCAAGCAGGTCGTTATACTGAGCGGAAAGCTCGTCGTAACGCGCCTTTACCTGAGCAAACTCCTCGATTGCGGAAACGTTTACGTTTCCGAGGGCCTTCATCTGTCCCTTTAGCTTTTTCTGAAGCGTTACGGTTTCCGGCTTCGTTTCCTCCGTAAGCTTGGGATATCCGAGGGCAACCGCCTGGGAATAGGTAAGCTGATATTCCTCCGCAAGCTGCTCCGTCAGACGTTCGCGCAGCTCCGTTAGCCTGTGTGCCTTTTCCTCGTTCTTGGTGTGAGTGCGGAACAAAAGCTCCTTTTCCGCGTTTTTGTCCTTTATGCGGCGATAAAGCTCGTTCTGCTTCTTCTCAAACTCGGTGCCGTCGGCTTCAAGAGCGCTGCGGCTCTCCGCGAGAGCGGCTCTTGCGTTGAGAACGCTTTCCGCGTTCAATCTGTTGAGCCTTCTTCCCTCCTCAAGCTCGCAAAGAGTCTTAAGGTAATCTGCGCGGCGTCCTTCGCCGATCTCAAGCTCTCTTTCAAGCTCGTCCGCACGTCTGTCAAGATTAAGTCTTTGCAGGGAGATATTTTCGGCATCCCTGCGCTTTTCCGCAAGGGCAACGAGGGTGGCGCTTTCCTTTTCTCTCAGGGCTTCCTTCTCGTCCTGCTCTGCGTTAAGAGCTATATACAGCTCCTCGCGCTTCGCGGCAACTCCGTCTATCTCCTTTTGGAGCTTTTCCGCCTCTGCGCGGAGCTTTTCCGCTTCTGCGGCGGCGCTGACGCGCATATCCGACATACGGTCAAGATCCGCACGGAGCTTTGCGATTATTCCCTCCGCAGATTCCGCTTTTGCTTTGGCCGCCTCCATGGAGCTGCGCTGGGCACCTCCGAGGGCAAGCATCATCTCCCTGTCCTCGCGGAGCTTGGCGGCACTGCGCTCTGCTTCCGCCATTTTTGCGGCAAGCTCCTCTGCCTCTGCCTGCAGACTGCGGTAGCGCTTATCATCCGCTTCCGCCGCCTTGCGGAGCTTTTCTATCTGTGCGGGACGGGAAAGCATTCCGTTGCCGCCTCCGCGCACGGAGCCGCCCGTAAAGCTTCCTCCGGGGTTTACAACCTGTCCGTCAAGGGTTACCGCCTTGATGCGGTATTTCTGGCTCTTTGCAGCCTCAGTAGCCGTTTCCAGATCCTCGAATACAAGAGTCCTGCCAAGGAAGCGGGAGAGGATATCTCTGTAAGCCTCATCGGACTCAACAAGCTCGTCCGCACGGCCGATACAGCCCCCGCACTTCTGCGCCTGAGTCTGCTCGTAGGTCTCCTCCTGGGGAGTTACGGAGCTGACGGGACAGAAGGTTGCTCTGCCCGCATTATTGCGCTTCAGGTAATAGATTGCGTCCTTTGCCGTTTCCTCGTTATCAACGACGATGTTCTGTATATTAGCCGCAAGGGCGGTTTCTATGGCTACGGTATGCTCGGGCTTTACGGTTATAAGCTTTGAAAGGGGGCCGTATACCTTACCCTTCGTTCTGAAGCTTCCGTTGGCAAAGTCCTGCATAACGGTACGCACCGCGCTGCTGTAGCCTTCAAAATGCTCCTCCATCTTTTCAAGAGCTTCCGCGCGTTCCCTTTGGGCGTCTCTGCTTGCCGCCGCACCGTACGCGTCGGTGCTGACCTTCTTTTCCTTTTCCCCAAGCAAAGCGCGCTGTCTTTCAAGCTCGGCGGCGTCCGCGGCGCATTTTTCCGCTCTTTCCTCGTATTTCTTGAGGGTCTTTTCGGCGGCATCCGCCTCACTCCTATAGCGGCTTGCCTCCGCCTCGCGGGTCTTTATTTCCTCGGCGGTGGTCTTTTCCGCGTCTTTGTCCGTTTCAAGGCCACCCTCAAGTACCCCAAGGCGTACCGCACCCTCGTTTTGAGTGCGTTCCAGAGAGGATATGATCTCAAGCAGACCGCGTATCTCCTCGTTAAGAGCGGCTATTCTCTCGTCTGCAAGTCTTTGCTTTTCCGCAAGGGAGGCGTACTCCTTTTCAAGAACGAGAGCGTCAGCGTGAGCGGCCTCCGCCGCCTTTGCAGCCGCCTCTATCTCCTCTTCCGTCTTTTTCAGGGCGGCGTTGCCGTCCTCCTTTGCCTTATCCGCAAGGGCGATAAGAGCAAGGGTGTGCTCCGTTTCGTTTTCGGAGAGCTTGTATTCGGATTCCAGACGGGCGATAAGTCCGTCCTTCTCCCTTATCTCGGCAAGAAGCTTTTCGGACTCCAGCTTCGTTTTCTGGGCATCCTCAAACAGCTTGTCGTACTGGCGCTCAAGGCCCCTAACGGTGTCCTCCGCCATCTCAAGCTCGTGGGCGGATACGGCAAGCGCCTTGGCCGCCGCCTCCTCCTCGGAGTTCATATTCTCCGTATCGTAAAGCCAGACGGATACGTCCGCGCGCTTCTTTTCCTCGTAAAGCTCAAGGTATTTTCTTGCCTTCTCCGCATCCTTTTCAAGGGGTCCCACACGGGACTCAAGCTCTGCGATAACGTCGGAAAGGCGAAGCATATTCGCCTCCGTTTCCGCAAGCTTTCTTTCGCTGTCGTTTTTGCGGTAGCGGTATTTGGCGATTCCCGCCGCCTCCTCGAAGATGTTTCGTCTGTCCTCGCTCTTTTTGGAGAGTATCTCGGATATCTTTCCCTGACCGATTATGGAGTATCCGTCTCTGCCGATACCCGTGTTCATAAACAGCTCGTGGATATCGCGGAGTCTGCACTGCTTGCGGTTAAGGAAATACTCGCTGTCTCCGCTGCGGAAATATCTTCTCGTTACGGAGATCTCCTCGTAGGGGGAATCTATGCGGTGCATCGTATCGCTGTTGTCAAAGGTAACGGTTACCTCCGCAAAGCTCATGGGGCGGCGCGTGTCCGCTCCTCCGAATATAACGTCCTCCATCTTCGTGCCGCGGATATTCTTGGAGGACATTTCTCCAAGAACCCAGCGCATCGCGTCGGAAATATTCGATTTTCCGCTTCCGTTAGGTCCTATTACCACCGTGGCTCCGCGCTCAAAGCTGAGCACGGTGCGGTTGGGGAAGGATTTGAAGCCGTGAAGTTCAAGTGATTTGAGATACAATTTCCAACCTCCGAAAACAGAGTCTTACTTCTTAATAAATACTTTAACTTTTATATTATATCCTATTATGTAGGTTTTTTCAATAACCTTGACAGTTTTTGGCTTGAATTTTTCTTGAATTTTCCTGATATTTTCCCGCTTGTGACCGCACATCTTTGAGGTTTTTCCACTGCCTACCCAAATTTCGCAATCCTTGCCCTCCGCATCAAGAGAGGAGAGCGCCTCAAAGGCGCGGCGAAGGAACAGAACGGACATTGCCCGCTCGCCCATATCGGGCACGGCAGGACCCGCGGAGGCACGGCGCAGACCCTCGCTTTCGCAAAGACCGACGCGGATCACCTTAACGCCCGCTTCCTCAAAAATTTCCAGCACGTCCGCGGTACGCTCTGCGGCCTCCTCCACGGAAAGGGGCTCGTACTCACCTCTTCCGCACATATGGAAAAGCTCCGTTTTCGGGAACACCACGGTGGGATAAACGCGGGCCTCGTCCGCTCCCATTTCGCAAATAAAGCGGGCGGTCCTTTTCTCGCTTTCTTCACTTGAGCCGGGCAGACCTATCATCATCTGACCGCCGAGCCGCAGACCCTTTTCCTTTATCAGCCTGCAGGCGTTTTCCGTTATCTTTGCGGTATGCCCCCTGCGGCAAACAGAAAGAACGGAGTCATCCGTGCTCTGCACCCCAAGCTCCACGGTGGCAAAGCCGTAAGAGATAAGGGTATCAAGGATCTCTCCGTTAACGTAATCGGGGCGGGTCGAACAGCGCAGGCTGCTGACTCCGCCCTTGTCTTTATATTCCTTTCCAAGGGCGCAAAGACTTAATAACAGCTCTCTGTCAATGCCCGTAAAGGAGCCTCCGAAGAAGGCTATCTCCTTTTCCGCATCCGACGGCACGACGGAAAGGATCTCTTCTATCTCTTTTCGCGCATCGTCGATATCAAAGCTTCTATGTCCCGATATCTGCCTCTGATCGCAGAATACGCAATCGTTTGGGCAGCCCAGATGGGGCACGAATACGGGAATATTTACGTGTTTTTTCATAGCTTTTATTCAAACCGTCCGTGATCGGATCATATTTCGCCAAATAGCTTAAGCGCCTCTTTCGCCGCCGCTTGCTCTGCCTCACGCCTTGAAGAGCCTCTGCCCTTTCCGATAACGTTACCCGTAAGCCTTGCCTCCACCTCGAATATTTTTCGGTGGTCGGGCCCCTTTTCCGCAACGGTCACGTACTCAAGGCGCTCGCCGTCAACGCTTTGTACTATCTGCTGAAGGGCAGTCTTGTAATCGGAGGTAACGGTTCCTCTTTTGGTCATGCTTATTCTCTTACCGAGAAAGGGCACCACGAAGGCACGCACGGTGGCAAGAGGATCAAGTCCCCTTTCCCCTGCGTCAAGGTAAATTGCGGCAATAAGAGCCTCAAAGGCATCCGCAAGGATGGATTTGCGCTCTCTGCCGTTTGTGGCGTCCTCGCCCTTTCCGAGACGCAAAAATGCGCCAAGACCAATCTCCCTTGCGTAATCGCAAAGAGCGTCCTCGCATACCGCAAAGGCGCGGAGCTTGGTAAGCTCACCCTCGGGTCTTTCGGAAAAATCGGTAAACAGATATTCGCCCGAGATCAGCTGCAATACGGAATCGCCCAAAAACTCAAGGCGCTCGTTGCACAGCGTATGCTTCGGGTCTCCCGATTGCAATTCGTTTGAAAAAGATGAATGGGTAAGGGCAAGCACCAACCTGTCCCTGTTTTCAAAGCCGTATCCCAGCCTTGTTTCCAAAACACCGTATTCTTCTGAATGTGACATTTTACTGTTCCTCTGTGTTCTGCTCTTCCTGTTTTTTTGCGGTATGGCGCACAAGCTCCGGAATAACGCCGGAGGATACCACCGTCATTGCCTGACGCACCGCATTCTTAACGGCACGGGCGTCGGACGAGCCGTGTGCCTTTATTACGGGCTTTGAAATGCCCAAAAGAGGAGCTCCGCCGTATTCGGAGGCGGAAAACTCCGTTTTCAGCTTTTTCAGCTTCGGCTTCATTACGAGAGCGGAAGCCTTCGTAATAAAGTCCTGCATCATGGTTTCCTTAAGGCGAGAGAACATATAAGACCCAAGCCCCTCACAGAGCTTAAGCACTATATTGCCTCCAAAGCCGTCGGTAACCAGCACGTCGCAGGGAGTAAAGGGCACCTCACGCGCCTCTATATTGCCAACGAAGTTTATCTTCCCGTTCTCGGAAAGCAGACGGTACGCCTCAACGCGCTTCTCTCCGCCCTTCGTGGGCTCGGCACCGTTGTTGAGAAGTCCTACGCGGGGGTCTTTCCTGCCAAGCATCTTTTCCGCATACACGGAGCCCATAAGGGCAAACTGCACCGCGTCCTCGGGACTTATCTCGGGATTTGCGCCCGCGTCAAGCAACAAAAAGGGCGGCGTGAAGGGTAGCACCGTACCGATGGCGGCGCGGCGTATCCCCTTTATTTTTCTTACTATAAGAGTTGCTCCCGCAACGAGGGCACCCGTGTTTCCCGCAGAAACGAAGGCGTCGCCCTTTCCTTCGGAGAGCATCTTAAGTCCAAGTGCCATGGAGGAATCGTTCTTTTCCCTCATAACGCACAGAGGACTGTCCTCCATGCTTATCACCTGAGGCGCGTGGCAGATCTCAAGCCTTGAAAGATCAAGCTCACATTCTCTTGCCACCGCGTCTATTATCCCCGCGTCTCCGCAAACGGCAATATCGGCACTAAAGGACTCCGCGGCATCAACTGCGCCCCTGAGAAGCTCCTCGGGAGCGTTATCACCGCTCATTACGTCAATAATTATTTTCATAGCTTTTATTCGCGGCTTGCCAGCTCTGCGGCAATACCGTCAACTATCTCAAAGGCACGGGCGGCAAGTGCCTCGTTCTTCGCCTTTTTTCCGCCCTTAACTCTTTTTTCAAGTGGTGCGATGATACCGAAATTCACGTTCATGGGGTCAAAGCGGCCGTTTGAGCCGCGGCTTACGTAACAGCCGAGTGAACCTATGGCAGTCTTATCGGAAAAGTCGGGGGTTGCCTCTCCCCTTAAGGTAAAGGCGGCGTTCATGCCCGCAAGCATACCGCTTGCGGCAGATTCGATATATCCCTCAACGCCCGTCATCTGTCCCGCAAACCAAAGAGCTCTGCCGTCCTTTACGCGGTAGTGCTCGTCAAGAAGACCGGGAGAGTTAAGATAAGTATTGCGGTGCATAACTCCGTAGCGGAAAAATTCCGCATTCTCAAGGCCGGGTATCATACGGAACACTCTTTTTTGCTCGGGTATGGCAAGATGGGTCTGGAAGCCCACCATATTGTACATATTTCCGTCCTTATCGTCGCGCCTTAACTGCACGACGGCGTAGTACTCCTTGCCCGTTTTGGGATCGGGAAGACCTACGGGCTTCAGGGGACCGTAGCGGAGAGTGTCCTCTCCTCTTGCCGCCATGACCTCCACGGGCATACATCCCTCGAAAACGTTCGGCTTTTTCTGTGCCTCGCTGTCAAATTCGTGCAGCTCCGCAGTGCGTGCGTTAAGAAGCTCCGTAAGAAAAGCCAGATACTCGTCCTTTTCCATGGGGCAGTTAATATAGTCCGCATCGCCCTTGCCGTAACGGGAGGCAAAAAACGCCTTATCCATATTGACTGTGGAGAAATCCACTATGGGTGCGGCGGCGTCGAAAAAGTTAAGGGTGGAAGCGCCGAACTCCTCAGTTATCCATCTTGCAAGGGGGTCGCTTGTAAGAGGACCCGTTGCGATAATAAGAGGATTCTCGCTTTCTCCCGTTTTCATCTCGGCACCGATGATCTCAATATTGGGGTGGCTCTTCAGCTTATTCGTAATATAATCGGAAAATCCCGTTCTGTCCACCGCAAGAGCCCCTCCCGCGGGAACGCGGCAGGCGTGAGCCGCCTCCATAACGATGGAGCCGAGGCGGCGCATCTCCTCTTTAAGCAGACCGACTGCGTTTGAGAGGCAATCGGAGCGCAGAGAATTGGAGCATACAAGCTCCGCAAAGCCGTCGTAGGTATGGGCGGGGGTCTTCTTTTGAGGCTTCATCTCAAACAGGCGCACCTTCATACCGAATCTTGCCGCCTGCCAAGCTGCCTCCGCGCCTGCAAGTCCGGCGCCGTAAATATCTATGGTATTACTCATTTTCCTCTGTAATATCTGCGCTTGCGGGCAGCTCAGCACCCACGTAGCCACAGCTCTTATCGCCGCAAACGAGACGGTTCTTTGATTTGTTCACGAACATGGTCTTGCCGCACTTGGGGCATTTTTCCGCGGTGGGAAGCATCCAGGAGGAGAACTGACAGGTGGGATAGTTCTCACAGCTGTAGAATGCGGAGCGGCGCTTGCCGCCGAAGCGCATTACCACCTTACCGCCGCAATCGGGGCAGGTTATTCCCGTATCCTTGGTCTTCTGCTTCGTGAATTTGCACTTGGGATAATTTACGCAAGCGTAAAATTCTCCGAACTTACCCGTGCGGAGCACCACGTCGCCGCCGCAAAGCTCGCACTTCATTCCCTCAACGGGCACGGGCTTTTCCTTGGGCTCTGCCTCCTTGCCGTCCTTGCCGAGCTGCTTGGTGTTCTTGCACTCGGGGTAGTTGGGGCAGGCGGCAAACTTGCCGTAGCGGCCGTTTTTAACTATCATACGGGCGCCGCACTTATCGCAGATTATATCCGTTTCCTCGGGTGCAAGCTCCACCTCGTACTTCTCTATGGAAGCAAAGGCATCCTCAAGCCATACCTTGAATTCGGAATAGAAGTCGTCAAGCACCTTAAGCATGGACTCGCTTCCCGCCTCGATACCGTCAAGATCGCTTTCCATGCGGGCGGTGAACTCGTAATCCATTATCTTGGGGAAATTCTCCTCCATGATCTTGGTGGTAAGCTCGCCGAGGTTGGTAGGCTTAAGGCTCTTGCCCTCGCGCTTTACGTATCCGCGCTGAAGAATGGTGGATATAATGGGAGTGTAGGTACTGGGTCTGCCGATGCCCATCTCCTCAAAGAACTTGATAAGAGAAGCCTCGGTGAATCTTGCGGGGGGCTCGGTGAAGTGCTGTACCTCGTTTATCTCCGCCGCATCCAGCTTCTCGCCCTCGGAAAGAGGAGGAAGATTGGTAACGAACTCCTGTTCCTTCTGATTCTTCTTGCTGTCGTCGGCACTTTCCTCGTAAAGAGCAAGGAAACCGGGGAATTCAACGGTATAGCCCGTTGCGCGGAAACTGTGAGTGCCGCAGGCAAACTCCGCGTTCACGGTGTTCATAACGGCGCTCTCCATACTGCTGGCAACGAAGCGCTCCCAGATAAGCTTATAGAGCTTGAACTGGTCGGGAGTGAGATACTTCTTGATGGACGCGGGCTCTATGCGCACGTCCGTGGGGCGGATAGCCTCGTGTGCATCCTGAGTATTGGTGCTGTTTGCCTTGAAGGCGTGGGGCTTTGCGGGACGGTAGCTTTCGCCGTACTTTTCCTCGATATACGCGAAGGCGGCGTTCTGTGCCTCGTCGGAGATACGGAGAGAGTCCGTACGCATATAGGTGATAAGACCGTGGGTACCGCCGTTCTCGTGGCCGATATTGATACCCTCGTAAAGCTCCTGCGCCACCTTCATTATCCTTGCGGACTGGAAGTTCAGCTTTTTGGAAGCCTCCTGCTGCATGGTACTGGTGGTAAAAGGCGGTGCGGGCATACGGTGCTTTTTGGATTTGCGCACCGTGGTGGCAACAACGGGCTTTCCCTTGATATCGGAAAGCACCGCATCCGCGTCTGCCTTGCAGGCAAGAGAAGATTTCTTGCCGTTTTCGCCGTAGTATCTGGCAAGGAAGCTTTCTCCGCTTTCCTTTCTCAGCATTGCGTCAACGGTCCAGTATTCCTCGGGGATAAAAGCCTCTATCTCCCTTTCTCTTTCCACGATTATTCTTGTGGCAACGCTCTGAACGCGCCCTGCGGAAAGTCCGCTCTTCACGGTCTTCCAGAGGTAGGGACTCAGCTTGTAGCCCACTATTCTGTCAAGAATACGGCGGGTCTGCTGGCTGTTTACCAGATCCATATCAACGGGACGGGGATGCTTTACCGCGTCCTTAACGGCGCTTTTTGTCAGCTCGTTGAAGGTGATGCGGCAAGCCTTGGAGGGATCAATACCGAGAGCCGTGGCAAGATGCCAGGAAATTGCCTCTCCCTCACGGTCAGGGTCCGTTGCGAGGAAGACCTTGTTTGCCGCCTTCGCTTCCTTCTTCAGCTGGCGGATAACGTCTCCCTTGCCGCGAATGTTTATATAGTGCGCCTCAAAGTTATTGTCAATATCAATACCAAGAGTGCTCTTGGGCAGGTCACGCACGTGTCCCACGGATGCGGTGACCTTATAATTGGAGCCGAGATAGCCCTTGATTGTGTTTATCTTGAAAGGGGACTCAACGATAATGAGATTAGCCATCAGTATTACGGGACAGACCCGTTCCTCCGTTTAAAATAAATTACTGCTTTTATTACTGCTTTTTTCTGGGTTTTGCTTTATATCTTCCGCCGGGAAGCGCCTTAACGAGAGACTGTATCTCCAGCACCGTCAGCGCGCACATAACGTCCACGCAATCGTAGCCTCGGCTTGCAGCCTCGTCGGGGGTGAACTCCCCCTCCGGAAGATTCAGATAAATATCCCGTGTTTTGGCGTCTATAAGCTCCAGCTCCGCTTCCGTTGCGGGAGGCTCCCCGCTCACGTTCATATTTATATCGTTTTCCGTTTCTTTTATTCTTATCTGCGGCATCGCAGCGGTTTTTTCTTCTTTTTTCTTCTGCTTTTCCTTTTCCTTGCCGTAGTCGCCCATATCAACGGAGTATGCCGCGGCAGAAAGCTCCGCCTGCTCCTCCGTCCTTTCCTCACTTGCCGAAAGCCTAACGGCATCGGGATAAAGAAAGGCGTAATTCTTCAGCACGTCGTCGGCGTGGGTAAGGGGCGTTGCGCCGTCCTTCAAAAGCGCGTTAACTCCCGCGCTTCCCTTTTCGCCCACCTTGCCGGGAACGGCAAACAGCTCTCTTGCCTGGCTTTTTGCCCATTTTGCGGTAATAAGCGCACCGCTGTGCGTATCGGCCTCCGTTACGCAAACGGCGCGGGAAAGACCGCTGATTATTCTGTTTCTCTCGGGGAAATTCTGTTTTCTTATATCGGTTCCGGGAGGATACTCGCTTATCACAGCACCGCTTGCGATTATCTCCTCCATAAGCCTTTTGTTGCCTGCGGGATAAGCACGGTCAACGCCGCAACCAAGCACTGCAACCACCTTTCCGCCTCCGTCCAGCGCTCCGCAGATGGCAAGGCTGTCACCGCCCGCCGCCATGCCGCTGATAACGGCGGCACCGCCTCTTGCAAGACCGTATCCAACGGAATACGCCATTTTCATGCCGTATGCGGTCATTTTTCTCGTTCCCACAACACCCACTGCGGGGATCCGCGAAAAATCGGGGAGTTTGCCGCGCACGTAGAGCACCGCGGGAAGGTCGGGCAGGTCACGGAGAAGAGCGGGATACCCTTCGCCCGTCGGGAACAGAACCGTAATATGGTTCATCACGCAGTAATCGGCTATCCTTGCCGCCTCGGAAATATCCTTGCGGCAAAGAGCGGCAATAAGGGAGCGGGTGTAAACGCCGCCGGTTTTTATTTTGGAAAAGTCAGCACGGTACACCGCCTCCGCGCTTCCGAACTCCGCCATAAGCGCACTGTACGCGCCCTTGCGGCGTTCAACGCACCCGGAAAGCCAAATACAGTAGCGTATATCGCCCGTTTTCATTTCAATCCTCCGATATGCTCTGATGCCACATAAGCACCGCCGCGGCAGCCGCCGCGTTAAGTGATTCGGAGCGGGCGTTTATGGGAATATACACGCTGCCGTCCGCTTCACGTGAGATCTCCTCGGGGATGCCCGTGCCCTCGTTGCCGATTATGAACACGTCGCTTTTGCCAACGCCCGCCTTGAGCAGATCAACGGCACCCGGGCGCAGCTCTGCGGCAAAAACTCTTCTGCCGCATTTTTTAAGCTCCTTTACCGCCTCCGCACCGTCAGAAACCGTGGTTATATCAAGCTTGAACACCGCGCCCATAGCGGCACGGAGAGTTTTTTGCGAATAGATATCCGCGCAATCGGCGGTGATTATCAGCCTTGTGATATTAAAGGCGTGAGCGGAACGGGCAACGGTACCCAGATTTCCCGGATCCCGCAGGGATGCGAGCATAACGGCGCGCTCGCCGCCTTCAAGCCTTGCTTCGCCGCTTATATGGCGGCAAAGAAAGGGCGCCTCGCACACTATCCCCTCACTGCCGTTCTCGTCCGTAAGCTTGGAGAACGCGGCAGGGGCGGCAATACGCACGGAAAACTCCCGTCCGCAGGCTTTTTCCTTTGCCTCTATCAGCGGGAGAATGCGGTCCTTTGCCTCTTCGTTTACCCAAATAAGATCTATATCACAGCCCGCATCGCAAAGCTCGTAGAAGAGCTTTATGCCGTCGCATAGAAACGCCTGATATCTGCGGCGGTATTTCTTATCCTTCAGAGATGCGGCGCGCATAAGCGCAGGATTGCTTTTTCCCGTTACCGTTTCGTTGCCAAATATCATAATCGCTCCGGAAATACGTCAAAAAATAGAAAAACCGAAGGGCGCACGCATACGCGAGGCCCTTCGTTTTTTATTAAATTAAAGCGCAGCCTTTGCCTTTGCAGCAAGCTCTGCGAATGCAGCCTTGTCAGCAATTGCGATCTCGGAAAGCATCTTTCTGTTAAGAGTGATGCCTGCCTTCTTAAGTCCGTTCATAAAGGTAGAGTAGTTCATACCGTTAACCTTTGCCTGAGCGGAGATACGAGCGATCCAGAGACGACGGAAGTCTCTCTTCTTCTGCTTTCTGCCAATGTATGCGTACTGGCCGCTCTTCATTACGGCCTGCTTAGCCATCTTAAAATGCTTGCTCTTTGCGCCCCAATAACCCTTGGCGGCCTTCAGGATCTTATTTCTTCTCTTGCGAGTCGCCATGGCGCCCTTAATTCTTGCCATTTTATATATTCCTCCGTATTATTCGTTATGTTTGTCTTACTTCTGGATGAGAGTTCTGTAGATAGGTGCGAAGCTCTCGCTGAGAGTGGTGCCCTTGCGAAGATTTCTCTTACGCTTCTGAGTCTTAAGGCCGAGATTGTGGCGGTGCTGAGAATGGTTGCACTTAACCTTGCCGCTTCCGGTTACGGAAAAACGCTTTGCGGAAGCCTTGTGAGTTTTGATCTTTCCCATGGTATATCTCCTTGAAAATTATTAACTTGTTCAGTTTTCCTGATCTTTGTTTTCCTGCTTGCTTTCCTGCTCGGGCTTTTCCTTTTTGGCCTTTGCGGGAGTGTTCTTGAGAGGAGCGAGGACAACAGACATAAATCTGCCTTCCATAACGGGCTTCTTGTCTGCGGCTCCGAACTCGGATACAGCCGCCTCAAAACGCTCGATAAGCTCACGGCCTATCTCAAGGTGAGTCATTTCCCTTCCGCGGAACACAACGATGACCTTGACCTTATCCCCGTCGGTAAGAAAACGCTTTGCGTGATTAACGCGGGTGTCGAAGTCGTGGGTGTCGATACGGCAGGAGAGCTTAACCTCCTTGACCTTAATGACCTGCTGCTTCTTGCGTGCTTCCTTTTCCTTTTTGTCGCGCTCGAAACGGAACTTGCCGTAGTCCATTGCGCGGGCAACGGGGGGCACTGCCTGAGGAGCGATGAGCACAAGGTCGAGCCCTCTGTCGTAGGCGTAGGTCTTTGCGGAGTCGAGGCTCTTAACGCCGAGCTGCTCGCCGTTCTCGCCTATAAGGCGGACTTCCTTTGCCTTGATGCTGTCGTTGATAAGCAATTCTTTAGTGCTGATGGTCTGCACCTCCAAGAAAAATAAAAATGTGCGAAAAACATTCCGCACATCAACACAAACAGCCCATAGGGACCGTTAAAGTATTGGACCGGGCTCGCTGTGCGGCACGGTGAGAACGGAGCGTTCTTCTTCTTTTACGGGGCAAATTATAGCACCCTTTTTCCCGTTTGTCAAGGGGTGTTTTTCAATTTTTTTGCGCCTTTTGCAAAATCGTTAGTTTTGACAAAATTTTTCGATTTTTTTCGTGTTATTTGCGGCTTTACATTTTTGCTCCGTGTTGATATAATGTTCTCACGATTTGCGGCACGGGTCGCCGTCCGCATCCAAAGCACGAGCGTTTTCCGCACGATCAAGCTTATGATCTGTTAAGGAGCACGTCTTGTGCTTTTTTATTTTTCTGCCCGAAAGACGCAAAAAAGTTAAATTATTATGAATAATTGAAAAAACCGTGGATTTTTTTAAAACGCCGTGATATAATGTACTATCTATATCTATGCCATGTGCAAAAAAGAAAGGATACCCCGAAAGAAAATGTCCGCATCTGTCGAAACGATCGATAAATATATACTTCCCGCAGTACCCCTGCGCTCCATTGCCGCATATCCCGCAATGCCCCTTTCCCTCGAGATCGGGCGCAAGCGCTCCATTGCCGCCGTGGAGGAGGCAAACGCCACCTCGGGCAAGCTGTTCCTTATCCCCCAAAAGGACCCCAACACCGACCATCCCCTTGCGGAGGATCTTTACGACGTTGGCTGTATCGCAAAGATAAAAAGCGTTTCCAAGACCAAGCAGGGCATGCTCCGCGTGCTTTTCGAGTGCGAGGAGCGCGCCGTTATAACCAAGGTGCTGCAGCGCAGGGATTACGTTGCCGCCGAGGGTCTTGCAAAGACCGTTACCGTCAAGGCAAACGGCGGCATCAAGGGCGAGGCTCTTATTGCCGAGGTGCGCAAGACCTACGAGCGCTTTGCGGAGCTGCTTAATAACTCCGTGCCCGACGAGGTGAAGTTTGCCGTTGATACGGTAAACGACCCCGGTCTGCTTGCCGACTTCCTTGCCGCAAATCTGCTTACCCGCTTTGAAAGCAAGATAAAGATACTTTACGAGTTCGACCCCCTGCGCCGCATCGAGCTGCTGCTCCTTTGCATGGAGGAGGAGATGAAGGTGCTGGAATACGAGGTGGACATTGCCCGCAAGGTGCGCAGCGCCATCGACGATAACCAGCGCGACTACTACCTGCGCGAGCAGCTTAACGTTATCCGCGACGAGCTTGGAATGAACGACGACGATGAGGATTACCAGCAGCGCATCAACGCCGCTTCCCTTCCCGAGGAGGTCAGAACGAAGCTCCTGAAGGAAAACTCCCGTCTTTTGAAAACTCCCTTCGGCTCTGCCGAGGGCAACGTGCTCCGCAACTACATAGAGACCTGTCTGGAGCTTCCCTGGGGAATCGTATCCCCCGAGAGAAAGAGCCTGAAGCAGGCTCGCCGCGTCCTTGACCGCGACCACGAGGGCATCGAGGACGTTAAAAAGAGAATACTTGAATACCTTGCCGTCAGAGAGCTGACGGAGGAGCCCGCAAGCCAGATAATCTGCCTTGTGGGACCTCCCGGTGTGGGAAAGACCTCCGTTGCACGCTCCATTGCCGAGGCACTGAACCGCAAATACGTCCGCGTTGCCCTTGGCGGCATCAGAGACGAGGCAGACATCCGCGGCCACCGCAAGACCTACGTTGGAGCCATGCCTGGCAGAATAATCGAGGCAATAGGCCGTGCGGGAGCCTGCAATCCCCTCATTCTGCTTGACGAGATAGACAAGCTTGCAAACGATTTCCGAGGCGATCCCGCCTCCGCCCTTCTCGAGGTGCTTGACAGCGAGCAGAACAGATTCTTCCGCGACCATTTCCTTGAGCTGCCCTTCGACCTTTCCCGCTGTATGTTTATCGCAACGGCAAACGACCCCTCGGGCATCCCTGCGCCCCTTTACGACCGCATGGAGATAATCGAGCTGAAGACCTACACCTACTCCGAGCGTCTTGCCATTGCCAAGCACCACCTTATCCCCAAGCAGCTTAAGCGCCACGGGCTGACCGCCGCACAGCTGAAGATAAGTGATGCGGCAATAAACAAGATCATCCGCAGCTACACACGTGAAGCGGGCGTGCGCAATCTT
>SVSB01000001.1 GCA_015064505.1 Oscillospiraceae bacterium | reverse complement strand
AGATTTACTTGATAAATATGATATCCCTTACGACATCATTTACACAAATTATGTTGGTAAAATTATTTATGAAGATGATTATCAAGTAGGTGTTATTGATACATAAGATTCGTTTGCAAGCATGGAGCAGCCCCCCGGAAGATAGCGGTCAAGTGCAGCTCCCATCATCGCCAAGGTGTAAGTCTACCCACCGACCGAAAAACCATGGATCGATTTCGAAAAAACTTGCCCTGCGGATCGATTTTGTAAGGACGTGCCAGAAAAAAGCCAAGTCGAATTTCGACTTGGCTTTTTTTAACTAAATCCGTCCTTTCGGACGGGATAAATCCCGCTTAAGTGGGGTGAAATCGCTTCGCGATAAAATCCCGCTTCGCGGGGAGAGGGAGTATAATTTTATTTCGTCGATTTTCAAGCGTTAACACGTATCGCTGATTTCGGCGTGGGTTCAGCGTTTGTTTTTGTCCTGCTCAATTAAAGTAACAAGCGTATTTATATGGATCGCTCTTTTTATGTTCTCTAATTGCTCCATCTGTGCGGTGTTCATCTGTTCCAAGCGTGCCATTTGTTCCAAACGCTTGATTTCATCCTCCAATTGTTGAAATGCTTCCGTAGCAGTATTTGCCAGCTTCTTGCGCACTTGGGTTAGACAAAATTCGATGGCTTCCACAGAAAAATAGTCCATTGGAACTATGTCAAACAGATTTTCGCGATATATCTCTTTTATCAATTCGGTTATTTCGCTCCGGCACTCTTCGGCAAGTTCGGTGTTTTGTTGAATTAAAAAATCTTTTTTAGATTCAAGCTCATCGAATTCCTTCTTTGTCTTTACGCGATTGGAAAAAGAGATGATGAATGCAATAATTATCACTAATAATATGGAAATCGGCTCTATTGTGCGAAAGCTTATTAACATATACGTAAAAAACGCTATTCCGATAGCAAACAAAACCGACAGCTTTGTGCAAAGGCGCAGCTTGTCCTTTAACCGCACACTTTCGTTACGCGTAAAAATGATATTATTTTGAGCTTGGGTTAGTTTATCCTGCTTGTCCTCTAACGCTTCTGCATATTCCAAGCATAGCTGGAAATCACTTTGCAAGCTCATTGCTCTTTATCCTCCACGATAGAACCGTTCCATGCCATCTTTACCGAAATGCTCAGTAATTCGTTGGAATCGAAGGCTATCGGAACACCGTTGTCAGATAGCGCATCGCCCAAATCTTCAATAGCGGCTCCTGCATATACGGTTGATCCACTACCGGTAACCGCTCCGACGAACGCCATGGCGGTTCCCGCAAGCTTAGTCATTTTTGCGGACTTCTTGCTGGATGCAGAAATACGCACTTGATGGGTACCGACGGAAACGGGGATATCGATCTGTTGTTTTTTGCTCTTCAATACATATTCTTTTTCATCTACGGAAATAAATACTTTATATCCTTGAAAATAGTTTAGAGGCTGTAAAATAATTACCCAACGCGGAAGATGTTTGCGACAGCTGACTCTAAGTGTTGCCATACCTGCGATCGGTGTGTGTGTAGGCTGAGAACATAGGGGACATGTAGTTGCGGTGTCAGGGATTCTTTCCATACAGTTTGGACAATACATAGATATACCTTCTTTCTTAAATCACAGTTAACGCCTGATAAGGTGTATAAGTATATTATACACCTTTTGAGGTGTTTGTCAAGGGAGATTATTAAGTATACAATCTTTATATAAAGATTGTATAAAAGGTTTGGTGAGTATTTGTGAAACTTGGTGCGCGATTGAAAGAAGCAAGAGAAGGAAGGGCGAGCCAATTGGAAATTGCAGAATTGCTTTACACAACGCAACAACAAATCAGTAAATACGAAAATGATATACAAGAGATCCCTTGCCGTCACATCATCACCCTGGCTCGGTACTATGGTGTTTCAACGGACTATCTGTTAGGTTTAACCGACAATAAAGATAAATATTGGTAATATTATCCCGTATTTATATAGCAAAAAAAGGATGGTCTCGGGCGACACATTATACAAACGACGATCCCAAAGCGAAAATTGCAATCGCCATCGAGATAATCTTTTTGGTGGGATGCTCCGTTCTTCCTGCTTTAGGGGGGTTAAGATTGTTGGGAGTTCTGTAATACACAGCTCAGTTCACAAGCACAAGCAGCACCACGTAATACAGCGGCGTGTGCCGATTTCGGCAAGAAAAAAAGCCATTCGCTCAATGAGTGTTGTCATTATCGGAGAAATCACGAAACATTTACCTAACACACGGTAGGGGCGAACTGTGTTCGCCCGCGGGCGTTGGCAGAACGCCCCTACGGACAAGCAAATTTGATATGTATGCATAAGGCAAAAATACCCCGACGGATCTTCAAGGCCTGTCGGGGCGTTTTTTTGCTGACCTATATCACAAATCGACAGAGGAAACGATCCTCCGCTCGAGTTTTCATATCGCTAATTCTACGTTACGCCGTGATTTTTGTGCTTTGCTTGAAAAATTCACGGATCTGTGCTATCATAAAGTCGACCGAAACAACGCACCGAGCCCCGCGCGGTAACGCAAGCGCACTAACACCTTGAGGGGTAATGCAACGGTGGAAATAAAGGACGTGAACCAATGTACAGAGTTGAGGATTATCCTCAGATAAAGAATAATTTCTATCTCACCACCCGCAACGCGGGTGCAAGCAAGAAGCTGAAGGGCGACGTTGGCATCATCGTTTGCCTGATGATGAGAAGACCCACGGACTTCCCCGAGGCGGAGAAGGCGGAGTTCCATAAGGCTCTTTGCAAGGCTGGCTCGTGGCTTGAGGCAGAGGCGAAAAAATACGGAACGTATCTGAAGCTCAGGTATTATTACTTCAGAATAAACGTGCCGCAGGATGCCGACCCCCGTGACGGGTATAAGCTTATGCGGGATTTTTTTCACAGAGACTCCATGGATTCCATTCAGGAATATTACGAAGAACGTATGAAAATGGACGAGATGCCCTTTATTCTGGTCTTTGACGAAAGAGCCCGCAGCTTTGCAATGGAGCAGTTTCCCACCTATAATAGCCGAGTTGACGAGATATCCGTGGTGTTCAGGGACTACGGCGGAAAATTCAGCTGGGGCACTATTGCCCACGAGCTGCTGCATCAGTTCGGCGCCAACGATCTTTATTATCCCGATGCGGTTGAAAAATGCGCCAAGCGCTATCTGAAAAACAGCATAATGGGAATAGGCGGCGACAGGCTTGACGATCTCAGCGCCTACCTCGTGGGTATCAAGGATACCGTATCGGCGGAAAGCTATTATTTTTTGAAGGAAACGATGTGGATGACCAAGGAGCTTTATTCCAAAGCCGTAAAAGAGGCATGGAAAAAGTAACGCGGAACGCTTGCAACAAAGGAGCTATTATGAAAATAAGACGCGCGGAGAACCGCGATATACCGCGTATGGGTGAACTTCTCTCCCAGGTTAATATGGTGCATCATCTGGGGCGCCCCGATATTTTTAAGCTTGGGCGCAAGTATACGGACGGGGAGCTTCGGGAGATAATTGCCGACGATAGCCGCCCCGTGCTTGTTGCGGTGGATGAAAGGGAGTACGTTCTCGGTTACGCTTTTTGCATCCTGAAGCAGTTTGAGAACAGCAATCTGATGACCGATATAAAGACTCTTTATATAGACGATCTGTGCGTGGACGAGGCGCTTCGGGGCAGGCATATCGGCAAGGCGCTCTACGAGGCGGCAACGGAGCTTGCACGCCGCGAGGGGTGCTACAATCTTACCCTTAACGTGTGGAGCTGTAATGAAAGCGCTATGCGCTTTTATGAAGCCTGCGGTCTTGTGCCCCAGAAGATCGGTATGGAAAAGATACTTTAAAGTATATATGGCATCCGCAGTCATTTCGGTGACTGCGGATTTTTCTGTTATTGATGCAAGGCATTAGCGGGGGAGGGAGAAACGGCACCGAAGCCGAAGTCCTTTACCCGTTCGCGGGTCAGGGAATTGGCGGGCACGATGGAATGCCTGCCGAAGCGCTCTCTTATATCGTCCATAGCTTCACATAGCCGTATGGTCTTGTCCTCTTCTTCCGAGGGTTCGAATATATCAAGCTGGCGTGGGGCGTCCTTGGGAGCAAGATCAATGGCGCGCACCGTAATGGAGCGCAGGGGCCTTTGCCTGTCGTGGCTGCGGCAATAAAGCTTGAATGCCTCCTCCGCAAGCACGATGGCACTCTGGGTGGGGCGGGGCATCCGCGCCTGAAATTCCCGCACGCAAAGGGCGGTATCTCTTACGGCAACGGCAACGCCTGCCGCCCGCAGACCGTAGCGCCTTAATTTGTGTCCCACGTCTATTGCAAGGCTCACGAGCATACTCTCCACCTCCTCGTCCTTTACCATATCGGCACTCGGAGTGGCACCGTGACCAACGCTTTTTACCTCGCTCTGATACCCCACGGGATGTACGGGCGAGGCGTCAAGTCCGTTTGCGTACGCCCACAGCATACGCCCCACCTTGCCGAAATATGAGTCAAGCAAGCGGGGGGAGGTGTTTGCAAGCTGACCGATGGTTCGCACGGATCTTTCCAATAGCTTTTTCTCCGTTGCGGGACCCACTCCAAGCATCTCCCCAACGGGCAATCCCCATATCTTTTCTCTGAATCCGTTATGGGGAATCACCGTCACCGCGTTTGGCTTTTTCATATCGGAACCCAGCTTTGCAAAGACCTTGCAGAAGCTTACGCCCACGGAAACGGTGATATTTTCCTGTCGGAATATCTCACGGCGCAATCTGTCCGCGATCTCCGTTCCGCTGCCGAAAAGATAGGAGGAGCCCGTAACGTCAAGCCAGCATTCGTCGATGCCGAAGCTCTCCACCAGATCGGTATATTCCATATATATTTTGCGTACTCTGTTGGATATTTCCTCGTAGTCGTCGTAATGGGGCTCGACCATCTTAAGCTGTGGGCATTTGCCGAGAGCGTTGCCGATGGTCTCACCGGTTTTTACGCCGAATTTTTTTGCTATCTGATTTTTGGCAAGAACTATTCCGTGCCGCTCCTCAATACTTCCGCAGACGGCAACGGGGTAGGGAGCAAGGGATGGATCTCTTGCTATTTCCACGGAGGCAAAAAAGTTGTTAAGGTCGGAATGCAGTACCGTGCGCGAACCCATTTCTGCGTCCGTGCATTCTTCAAACAAGGGTAAAAAGCCGCCGCCCGCCATTTTTTTGCCTCCTTCCTTTATGTGAATGTTGTTTCATATCTTCGTGAACATCATAGCACGACGGAAAGGGCTTGTCAAGTGAAAAATAAAGGAAGAGCAGAAAAGTTTTTGCCGCGATATTTGCCACAAAAACCGTGCCTTTGCCGTCGGATTTTGGCATTTTTCTCTGTGTATACTAAAATTTACACGAGATAAACGTCTAATATCTTTGCGGGGCTTATTTTTAATTGGCGTTTAATAAATGTAAATTTACTGAAATATCAAGAAAAAACAAAGGTTAGATGTAAATCTAACAAAAAAACGGAACCTTGAAAAAACAATATAGATATTAGACGAATGTCTTGTTGCTTTCGACAGAGAAAAGGTTCGATGAAAAACGAAAAACGTTGCCGATAAAAGGAAAAATACTGTTGTGCATCGGGAATATATGTGGTACAATTAATTTAATAAATATATTTTTACGGAGGCGTGAAAAATGAATCGTGATCTTGCGGTATATTCGGCAAACAAGGCAATGGAGCTTATAGGTATAGACAGTCCCTCCGGCTTTACGGCAGAGGCAGCAAAGTGGGTAAAGAACGAGTTTGAGGCTCTCGGCTATAAAGCGGAGATGACCGTGAAGGGCGGCGTTGTCGTTGATCTTGGAGGCGAGGACGAAAAGGACGCGCTGCTTCTTGAAGCCCACGTTGATACCCTTGGAGGAATGGTTGCGGAGATAAAATCAAACGGCAGACTCCGCATTGCAAATCTCGGTGGCTTGCGCGCAGATAACTGCGAGGCGGAGAACGTGCGCGTATATACGAGAGAGGGAAAAATAATCGAGGGCACCATGCAGCTTTGTAACGCTTCCGTCCACGTTAATCTTTCCTATACGGATACCAAGCGCACCTTCGATACCATGGAGATCGTCCTTGACGAAGACGTGAAAAATTCCGACCGGACTCGCGCTCTGGGAATTGAGGTGGGGGATATCGTTTGCTTTGATCCCCGCGCCAAAATAACCGATAGCGGATACATAAAAAGCCGCTTTCTTGACGATAAGCTTTCCGTGGGTATTCTTATGGGTCTTGCAAAGTTTATGAAGGATAATGCAATCACTCCCAAGCGCCGCGTTTACGCTCATATAACCGTATACGAGGAGGTGGGTCACGGCGGCTCCGCTTCCGTTCCCGCAGGCGTGACGGAGGGCATCAGCGTTGATATGGGCTGTGTTGGTACGGGTCTTAACTGCACGGAGCGCACCGTTTCCATCTGCGCAAAGGACTCACGCGGACCTTATAATTACGACGTGGTCGGCAAGCTTATAGCCGCTGCGAAAAAAGAAAACGCGGAATACGCCGTGGATATTTATCCTCTTTACGGAAGTGACGTGGAGGCTACTTTATCGGCGGGCAGTGACATCCGCCACGGACTTATCGGCCCCGGCGTTTACGCAAGCCACGGATATGAAAGAAGCCATATAGACGGAGTTTGGAACACCCTTAAGGTGCTTAAGGGGTATCTCTCAATTTAATAGCGGCGGGAGGACCAAGGCCCTCCCCTACGACGGAGAACCGTTGCGTTTCGTAGGGGAGGCGTTTCGCCTCCCGCAAATTATACGAAGCAACGGCGGGGGGATACCACTCCCTTCGCAGAGGTGATCTATGGTATATTTAAAAGAATTCACTCTCCCCACGGAAAGGGACGAGTCGGGGTTCATTCTTTCATACCCGTATCAGCTGGAGATGAAATGTTATAGCCACGAAAACGTGTACCCCTTTAAGCTTTTTCCTCAAAAGGGGATGGAGCGTCTTGAGTTTGAACCCATAACCGTGTTTTACGGCGGTAACGGCTCGGGGAAATCAACGCTTCTGAATCTTATGGCTAAAAAGCTTAACGTTCCGTCATCGGCGCCTGTGAACGAAACTCCGTATATGGACGATTATCTTTCAATGTGCCGCTATTCTCTTGCAGTAAAAAAACTGCCCGCGGGCAGTTTAAGGATAGCAAGCGACGACGTGTTTGATATGCTTCTTGATATTCGTTCCGTAAACGGCGAGATCGACCGCAAGCGTGAGGAGCTGTTTCGGGAATATTACGACACTCGGGAAACACCCATGGAGCCCTTGCGCGATCTTTCGCAATACGAGGATTTCAAGCGCCGTATAGAGGCAAAAAGCAAAACGAAGAGCGTTTACGTTTCCCGCAGACTGCCGCGGGAGATGGACGGCCGTTCAAACGGAGAGACCGCCTTCTACTACTTCACTCAAAAGATAGAGGAAAACGCACTTTATCTTCTTGACGAGCCCGAAAACAGCCTTTCTCCAAAGCTTCAAAGGGAGCTTGCAGAGTATCTTGAAAATGCCGCAAGATTCTTCGGTTGCCAATTCGTTATATCAACTCACTCCCCATTTTTGCTTGCCATGAAGGGAGCAATGATCTATGATCTTGACAGCAGACCCGTGCAGGTGAAGAAATGGACGGAGCTTGAAAACGTGCGGGAGTATTTCAGCTTTTTTGAAGGGCATAGAGAAGAATTCCGATAAGACGGTTTTGCATAACAAAAAGGGGCTGGAAAAAAAGTCCGGACCGAAAAAAAGAGAAAAAAACATCGAAAGCACAAGGGTTTCAATGTTCTAAAAGCGTTTTGTCAAAGGTAAGAAAAACTCAAGAATGAGTTTTTCTGTAAAATTCTCTTTTTTTCTACAAACAAAATCCACACTCGACGTATAATATACGCCTATCGTGTGGATATTTGCTCGTTCCAGCCATTTTTTCCTATCCCCTTTAGTTCGTTTGGCTTTATTCGGTTGCCGCGGCGTTTTCCGCGGCTTTTTTCTTTTTTGCCTCTATGCGCTTATCGAGGAGCGCGTTGAAGATTGCAAACAGTATTGCAAATACGGGAACGGCGGTAAGCATACCGATAGCGCCGAACATATCGCCGCCGATAGTAACGGCTATAAGCACCCATATTCCCGGCAGACCAACCGTTTTTCCGATAAGCTTCGGGTAAATGATGTTTGATTCAAGCTGTTGCAGAACGATGATGTAAACGAGGAACCATATTGCCGTGGCAAATGATTCCGTAAGCATCAGGAGTGCCGCAAGTATCGCGCCCACGATGGCACCGAATACGGGCACCAGAGCAAATATCATAATAATGGCGGAGGCGGTAAGCGCGTAAGGAAAGCCGAATATAAGCATTCCCACGAAGCAAAGGGAACCGATGGTAAGCGCCTCCGCAAGCTGACCTCCGATAAAGGATGAGAACATATCCGAGGAGAATCGGGCAAGGCGGTGGATATTTTCTGCGTTCTTGGGGAAAAAGCGGCTTATCATGCGCTTTGCGCTGCGGCCAAGGCTCTCCTTGAAGAGAAGTATCCAGATGGCAAATATCATAGAGACGCAGAGCTTGAGCACTATGGTAAGCACGTTACCCGTAACTCCGATGGTGCCGCTTATAACTCTGTCTCCGTAATTTTCGATGAAGTCCGCAATGGTAGAGGAAACGGAATCCCAATTGATATTCATATTTGCGGTGATCTCCGCTTCTGAGCTTCCCGTTATCCTTGCTATCTGTTCAATGATGGCGGAGGCGTATCCGGGAATATTGGCAACCACGGAGGAGATCGTCTTTTCAAGCTCGGGGTAAATGAGAAGTACGAATACTGCAAGCACGGCAGTAACGGTGAAAAGAGTCAGGAAAATGCAGAACACCCGTGAAAATCGTCCAAGCTTGTCCATGAATTTCTTTGGCAGGCGCTTCTCGTAAAGGGAGAGCAGGATATTCAGCACGAAGGCAATGCAGGCACCCACGGTTATGGGTGAGATCATTGCAAGAAAGTACCCGACGGCGCCGATAACGGCATCTGCCTTGAATACCGCAAGAAAGGCGATAACGCAAAGCAGACATATAAGGATCAGCTGCAGCAGAGCCTTGTCTATCTTTTTCATAACTCACCTGAACTTTCTCTTGGCGTGAAGCATATAGAGACGGTTGCCGTATGCAAGAGAGCAAAGGAAGAACCAAAGCGCAAGCACCAGCACGCGCACTCCAAGCCCCACGGCAACGCCGACGCCAAGCTTGTTTAGAAGAAGCTGAACTGCCTCAAGGGGCAGAATGTGAGAAACAAATATAAAGTAACCGCCAAGCTCCCCCTTCTGGAAAAGCACGGGGGCTTCGGGTCGGTTCTTGACTATCATTCGGGAAACTGTCATAAGGAACAGAATGGCGCAAAGCACGTAAAGGGTCTGGATCTGCTTTATGCACCAGATAAAGCGGCCGAGGATGAAGGAGTAGTACATAGCG
Organism: Oscillospiraceae bacterium; assembly: GCA_015064505.1. Taxonomy (GTDB): domain Bacteria; phylum Bacillota; class Clostridia; order Oscillospirales; family CAG-272; genus RUG12395. The sequence continues at coordinate 123,104 of SVSB01000001.1, read as the reverse complement.
CCAAGATCCAATGCGGCGCTGACGAAAAATGCGCAGATAATAAATACCTTTGCTTCGTCAAGAAGCTTGCAGAATTTATCGTAAGCGGCGCCCGCACAGCAGCCTGCCGACCAGAATATGAGAAAGCTTGTGAACACGCGGTCGGAGTAGTTAAAGGCGGGGGCGGCGGGGAATACGGCGTTAAGAATATCGGTAAGATGATCTCCGAATATGGAGGTTATAAGCAGAGATGCGGGAAGGATAAGGGATGCGGGCAGCTTTTTGCGGAGAAGCAGGGAAAGGGGTGCTATAAGGGTAAGCTGCAAAAGCACGGGTATGTAGTAAAGATGCCCCGTAAGATCTCCCGTTACAAGGCATTTCAGGAAAAAACCAAGGTCGAACTTCGCTTTTTCCACCAAAACGTCGTAAGCATAGTAGATAGCGCACCACAGCACGTAGAGAGGGACGATTCGTATAATACGGGAGAGATAGTAGGCGGGAACGCTTTTTTTGTTTTTGCCGGCGGAGATCATATATCTCATTCCCGCAATAAAAACGAAGCCCTGTGCGGCACATCCGCACATGCGCCAAAGGGCGGCAACGGGCAGATAAACGAAGCTGCTCTTATCCGCCGATGAGATAAAAAGGGAAGCGGCGTGAATAAAAAGCACACAAAAACAAAGCAGTACAGAGCATACGGTGATCTCGTGCCTTCTGCTTACGGTCTTGTGTGTTGAAGAAATATTCAAGGTGGTATCGGTATTGTTCATTTCACTCCGCTGATTTTCAAAAGTGCGCCCACGGACGTGAGCGCACTTTTTTGCCGGCTTATCAGTTGTCTTCGTCTTCGTCGCAATCGCAGCAGTCGCAATCACAGCAACCGTCGCACTCGCAATCAAAATGCTCGCCGCACTCGGGGCAAACAAGATCGGAGGGATCGTCGTCCTCGGTGAGGGCAAGAAGCGCGCCGCAGGAGGGGCACTCGATCTCGTATTCCTCATCGTCGCAATCGCAGCAATCGCAATCGTCGTCACAGCAGTCGCACTCGTCGCCGTAAAGCTCTTCCTCTACAGCGGCAAGATCGTCGTCAAGCTCCTCGCAGTAATCGCCAAGATCCTGAATGTCCTCTGCCATATCGGTAACGTCGCAGGTAATATCCTCTATAAGGGAGATAACTTCCTTCAGAAGCTTTGCCTCGGGCTTGCTTTCATCAAGAGCAAGACCGTCTGCAAGGCCTTTAAGATATGCGGCTCTTTCAGTAAGGGTCATAGTAATTCTTTCTCCGCTTTTAATGACCCGCGGGGCGCGGGATCCCGCAGGCTTCTCGGTAGATCGGATTATACGCGCTCGAGATACTCGCCGGTACGGGTGTCTACCTTAAGAACGTCGCCGGTGTTGATGAACAGAGGAACGCGGATAGCCGCGCCCGTCTCAAGAGTAGCGAACTTGGAAGCGCCGGTAGCGGTATCGCCGCGTACGCCGGGCTCAGTGTCGGTAACCTCAAGCTCAACGAACGTGGGAGGCTCAACTGCAAAAACGTTGCCCTTGTAGGAGATGATCTTGCAGAGCATATTCTCCTTAACGAACTTGAAGTTATCGGGAAGCTTGTCAGCATTCAGGGGAAGCTGATCGTAGGTCTCGGTGTCCATGAAGTAATAAAGGTCACCGTCATTGTAGAGGTACTGCATATCCTTGCGGTCTACGTATGCGTTCTCATACTTATCGGTGGGGCTGAAGGTACGCTCGATAACGGCACCGGTGATGACGTTCTTGAGCTTGGTACGGACGAAAGCCGCGCCCTTACCCGGCTTAACGTGCTGGAACTCGATAACCTGGAGTACCTGACCGTCCATTTCGAAGGTTATACCGTTTTTAAAATCTCCGGCAACTACCATTTTTCACCTGTCTTCTCAGCGACCTATGAAGATTTGATTTTTGATTGGGTGCGCGGCGCAGTCGCTGTTGCAAAGGGTAATATCCCTATCCGCGAACATAAATATACGGGTATATTCTATACCATAATTCAAAATTTTTCAATAGCAAAACGGAAAAAAGTATCACGCAACGGATAAAAAACGCCGTTTTTGCCTGCGTTTTTGCAGTACGGGGCCTGCTTTGCCCTTAAAACAGCTCGATAAGCTCCTTTGGCGAGTGGGTGATGTCCTCGGCTTTTCCCTCGTGGATAAACACCATATCCTCTATCCTGCATCCGTATTTGCCCTCAAGATATATGCCGGGCTCAACGGTGACCACGTGACCGGGGCGGAGCACCGTATCCCCTGCCTTGGGAGAAAGACGGGGTGCCTCGTGGATGAACTTTCCAACGCCGTGGCCAAGTCCGTGACCGAACTTGCCTGCGTATTCCTTATCGATTATTCTTCTGGCGGCGGCGTCAACGTCTGCGCACTTCATACCGTCGTTTATAATTGCAAGCGCCGCAAGCTGTGCCTCAAGCACGGTGTTATAGAGCTTTTTCATTTCCGCGTCTGCCTTGCCGAGGCATACGGTGCGGGTCATATCGGAGCAGTAGCCGTTATAAACGCAGCCGAAGTCCATGGTAAGGAAGCCGGGGCGGAGCTTGCGGTCCTTGGGCTCGCCGTGGGGCAGGGAGGAAGCCTCGCCCGAAACGGTGATGAAATCAAAGCTCTTGCCGGAGGCGCCGTGCTTGCGGAGGAAAAACTCCAGCTCCACCGCCACGTCAAGCTCGGTCATTTCGGGGGTAAGCACCTTAAGGATATGGTCAAATGCCATATCCGTCAGCTCCTGTGCCTTGCGGATGGCCTCAAACTCGCTTGCGTCCTTGAATTCTCTGATATCCTCAAGCAGACCGCCTGCGGCAACGCACTCCGCCTTCACGCCCTCCTTAAGGCGCACTGCGGATGCGTAGCTCATGCTTCTGTCCTCAAAGGCAAGGGTAATCGCATCCTCCTCCTTCAGAAGCTCGTCCACCTTTGCGGGGGTAGCGTTTACGGTAACGGTAAATTCCTTTCCCGTGTTTGCTCTTGCCGCCTCCGTGTAGCGTGAATCGGTGATGATATAAGCGTTATTCTCAGTAACGAGCATATAGCCGTCGTGGTATTCAAAGCCGCAGAGCCAGCTCTGGTTCATGGGCTCCGAGATAAGCATGGCGTCGCAGCCCTTTGCCTTCATGGCGGCGCGGAGCTTTTCAAGTCTTGCGGTGTAATAATTCATGTTTATCCTTTCCCGACGGCAAAAGACCGCCGATAAGCGTAATATTGAAGATATTTTACCGCATATCCGCGGGAAGCGCAAGTATAAAGGCAAAATTTTCAAAAAATTGTTTACAAACCGCTTATATGTTGTTATAATATAATGTATTTAATAGTTTGATAATGGGTAAGTATTACCACGGAGGCGTGATGTTCCGGAATCCAAGCGAAGATAAGCTCAGAAAAAGTGCGTTAAATGAAAAAATGTCGACTAAGGCGTGTTTTGCCTGTGCCGCAGCGGCGACGGTTTGTATGCTCGGCGGAGCCGCCGTTCTTTCCTTTGGCGCGGTGGGCATTATTGCCGCCGTTCCTCTGGGCGTATTTTCCGCCGTTGCCTGCGCAATGCTCTTTTGCTACGGCAAGGGTCTCTTCTGTGCAGTGCCCGCCCTTTGCACCGCCGTCTCCTTTGCCTTCGGTGCCGCCGGTGCTCTGTTTTCCGTTCTGGGGATCGTGTGCGGACTTTGCATAGCTCTTTGCATCTCATCCCGCCGCAAAAGGTTTGAAACCGTGCTTTGGATCACCGTTTCGGCGTGTGCAGTGCTTTGCCTTGCCTTTGCGTTCACGGTCTATCTGAGCGAGGGTGGCGTTACCCGCGATCATTTCAACGGCTATATCGGCAGACTTTCCGGCGAGCTTTCCGCAGCCTATCTGCAGGCGGTGGAGGATCTCAGATATATCTTTACGGAGGCGGGTGCGATCAACGAGGAGATGAGCGCACAGCTTGACCGCCTCAGCGCAGACGATTACGTAGACGCAATCGGCAAGGGAATAGTCGTAAGCCTGCCCGCTTACGTGGGTGCGGCGGTGTCCGTTTTTTCCTACGGAGTGTTCGCCCTGTTCCTTATGACCTCTCAAAAGGTCGGAAAAAAGCTGTTTGCCTTCCGCATTTTTGCGGTACCGACCTTTCTTGCCCATCTGTATATGATCTTTTCCTTTGCTTCCGTTTTCTTTTCATCGGAGACGGTGGTGGGGCTGTTTATGCGTTATATAACGGTGCTCCTCACTCCCTGCTTCGCCTATCTTGGCATAAAGGGGATAATAGCCCTGCTCCGCTCGGGCGCTCCCGTCGGAATAAGAGTGGGAGCAGCGGTTTTGTGTGTTTTGATGCTTCCCATGCTCACTTATCTTATAACTCTGCTTGCCTTTCTCGGCGCTTATATCGTTATGCGAACGGCGCTTGAGCGGCGGGTCAGAAGAAATTAGGAGGATGTATGTCCGAACGTAAAAACAAAAAGCGGAATCCCGCAGTGCGAGATATCATTGCCGTGGCGGTTATACTTGCAGTGGTATTCGTTCTTTCCCTCTGCGCCAAGGCGCTTGCGGATCTTACGGAGTTCCCTTTTGCCATCTCCTTGCTTTTGTTCCTCGTTCTCGGCGCTTGTGTCACTCTTCTCGTACGCAACGCACGCCGTAAGCACACGGGGGACGACGGAGCGGATGCTATCCGCACGGAGCACAACAATATTTTTGAAATGACCCGTAAGTTGACTAACCCTGCCGTTATTTGTGACAAGCAGGGTGCGGTGCTGTGGTATAACGACGCCTTCGTTGCGGCGGCGGATAGCTCCCAGAAGAACGCAGCCACCGTAAAGGAGCTTTTCCCCCATTCCGCACATCTTCTTGCGGGAGAGGGCGAGCGCGGCGGCACCTTTATGCTGGGAAGCCGTACCTACAAATGCTCTACCTATGAGTTGAGCTCCCATGAAAAGAGCTTTGTGCTGCTTCAGCTTACGGATATCTCCGAGCTTGTTTCCCTCAGGGAAGAGCACAAGAACGGTCAGCCCGTCGTGGTTTACGTGCGTATTGACAATCTGGAGGAGATGCAGCAGTATCTCAAGGACGAGTACCGTCAGGTGGAGGCGCGCACCAACGCTGTAATAAAGCAATGGGCGGCGGGGCTTAACGGCATTTTGCGCGAGTACGAGCGCAACAAATATCTGCTGTTCATCACAAGCGAGGCGCTGGAAAAGTGCATAAAGAACAAATTTTCCGTTCTTGACGAGATAAGAGATATAAGGATTTCCGAGTCGGGAACCTCCGTTACCGCATCCATCGGTGCCGCCAGGTGCGAGGGAAGCTTTGCCGAAAGGGAAGCGGCGGCGGCTGAGGCGCAAAAGCTTGCGCTGGAGCGCGGCGGCGACCAGGCAGTGGTACGCACGGAGAACGCGGGCGTGCTTTATTTCGGAGGCGTAAGCCAGACGGCGCATAAGGCGACCAAGGTGCGCTCCCGCGTTTTTGCAAACGAGCTTTGCACGAAGATCTCTTCCTCCGATAACGTGCTTATCTGCGGACACCGCAAGATAGATTTCGATGCCTTCGGCGCCGCCGTGGGTATGGCGCGAATGGCGTTCTTCTGCGGAGTGCCCGTAAATATCATAGTGGATCTTGAGGACCCCACCGTGAAGATGTGTATGGCAAGGCTGAAGGACATCCCCGAGTACGAGGACGTGTTCATCGGCGAGGACGACGCCCTTGAGCTTGTGGCTTCCGAGAGTCTTATGATATTCGTTGACGTGAACAACCCCAAGCTCTTTGAGGCTCCCCGCGTTGCGGAGGCGGTTGCGCGCAAGGCGTTCGTGGATCATCACCGTAAGGTGCTTGAGTTTGATTACACCGCCGCAGATACTTACATTGAGGTATCCGCATCATCCGCATCGGAGCTTGTTGCGGAGATGATCGAGCAGAGCCTGCCATCCCGCACCCTTCTCCGCCAAGAGGCAGAGCTGCTGCTTGCGGGCATTCAGCTTGATACCAAGCGTTTTACAAAGGGTACGGGTCCCCGCACCTTCGGTGCCGCACTCTTCCTTCGCGGCGCGGGCGCAAATCCCGAGGAGATCAGACCCCTCTTTGATACGGAGTTTTCGTCCATGAAGGACGAGGCGGCATTTGAGGCGGGGGCGGTCATATACGCAAAGCATCCCAATATCGCCATTGCCGCATCTGACAGTGCGAGCATAATCTGTGCCGCCAGAGTTGCGGATAAGCTTCTTGAGATAAAGGGCGTGGACGCATCCTTTACCATGGTTCCCACGGAGACGGCGATCCACATTTCAGGTCGCTCCAACGGCAGAGTAAACGTTCAGCACATTCTTGAAAAGCTTGGCGGAGGCGGCAGATTTGAGGAAGCGGGCGCACAGCTTCCGTCCGATTCTCTGGACGTTGCCGCAAAGAAGCTGCGCGGAGCGATAGACGAATATTTTTCAGAGCTTGGCGGTAAAAAGTAAGCTTTTTCCGCTTAATAAGATGGCGCAGGGCGCCGAAAGGAGATTTAGAAATGAAGGTAGTTCTTTTAAGTGACGTAAAGGGTACGGGCAAGGCAGGTACCATAGTGAACGTAAGCGAGGGTTACGCCGCAAACTTCTTATTCCCCAAGAAGCTTGCAAAGCCTGCGGACGCAGGCGCGATGACGGATATCAAGAACAAGGAAGCAAGCCGTCAGCACAAGATCGATACCGAGCGCGCCGCCGCAACGGAGCTTGCCGCAAAGCTTGAGGGCGTTTCCGTTAAGGTGGTCTGCAAGGCAGGCGGCGACGGCAGACTTTTCGGCGCCGTTACCTCAAAGACGGTATCCGAGGCTCTTGCAAGTGCCGCGGGCATCACCGTTGATAAGAAAAAGATCATGCTTGCGGATGCAATCAAGACCTATGGCAGTCACCCCGTAAAAATAAAGCTTTACACGGGAGTTGAGGCCACCGTGACCGTTGTGGTTGCGGATAAATAAAGGCTGAAAGGCTTAAGAATATGGACGATTTACAAAGAAAGCTGCCCTATTCCCAATTTGCGGAGCAGGCAGTGCTTGGATGTGTTTTTATAGACCCCGAGAGCTTTGCCGATCTGGCTACCAGACTGTCGGACGAGGATTTCTATCTTCCCGAGCATCGGGCGGTCTTTGCCGCTATGAAGCAGATGTTCAACGAAAGCAAGAGGATAGACGTGGTCACCCTTATAAACCGTCTCTCCGAAAGCGGCGCCTGCGATAAGGCGGGCGGAGTTAAGTATATCAAGCTTCTTGCGGAGTCCGTTCCCACAGCGTCGAACGTAAAGGATTACGCCCAGATCGTGCACGATAAGGCGGTTTTGCGCCGTCTTATCGGTGTTTGCGGCGAGATAAGCGATACTGCCTTCTCCGAGGAGGGCAAGGTATCCGATATCGTGGGAAGCGCGGAGCAGAAGATATACGATATCGCAAATAATAAATCCGGCGAGGATTTCAAGAACATCGGCGACGTGGTTATGAACGTTGTGGATCATCTTGTGGATCTCTCAAGCGATAAGGCGGGAGAAAAGGGTCTGCAGACGGGTTACTCTGCCCTTGATAAGGTGCTTATCGGTATGGGCCCCGGAGATATGGTTCTGGTCGGTGCCCGCCCCGGTATGGGTAAGACCAGCTTTACACTCAATATCGCCGCCAACGTGGCGAAGTCCTCCGGTAAGGCGGTCTGCATATTCTCTCTGGAGATGACTGCAGAGCAGCTGGTAATGCGTATGATATCAAGCGAGGGTATGGTAAGCAACAATTCCATGCGTACGGGAAAGATATCTCAGGAGGAATGGGATAAGCTGACCTTCGCAACGGAAAAGCTCAGCGCCTGCGATATAAGAATAGACGATACGGCGGGTATAACCATCTCCCAGATGCGCGCAAAGCTGCGCCGCGTTAAGGGAAACGAGCTGGGTCTTATAGTTATCGACTATCTGCAGCTTATGCAGGGCGATAAAAAGTACGACAGCCGTACAAACGAAGTATCCGATATCTCCAGAAACCTGAAGCTGATGGCAAAGGACTTCGGCGTGCCGATACTTTGCTGTGCACAGCTTTCCCGTAACCCCGAAAGCCGAAAGAATTCCGAGGGCGGCCACCGCCCCATGCTTTCCGACCTCCGTGAATCCGGCTCTATCGAGCAGGATGCGGATATGGTAATGCTCCTGTATTCGGATGAATACTACGAACTTTCAAAGGAGGAGCGTAACACGACCCGTCTGTTCGAGGTCATCGTGGCAAAGAACCGCCACGGCGAAACGAGGACCGTAAAGATGGGATGGGTACCGCAGTATACCAAGTTCGTTACGCTTATGCCCGAAGATGAAGAAAAGCTTATGCAAGCAAGACAGGAAAAGTCATAAAGAGCATATCCTCGTAAAAAAGCTGCGTCTTGCCGCAGAGGAATACGGTATGCTTGAGGGGGGCGGCATCGTTGTTGCCCTTTCGGGCGGTGCCGATTCCCGCGCGCTGCTTCACGCCCTTATAAAAATATGCGGCGAGGGGACGCCCGTTATGTGCGCCCACGTCAATCATATGTTAAGGGGTGCGGAGGCTGACAGAGACGAGGAGTTCTGCCGCAGTATATGCAATGCGGAGGGCATACCCCTGAGGGTTCTTCGCGTTGACGTTGCACAGATCGCCCGCCGTGAGGGAAAGGGCTTTGAGGAGGCGGCAAGAGACGTGCGATACGCGTTTTTCCACCGCATTCTGGAGGAGAACGCGGAGTTCAAAAAAATAGCCACCGCGCACACCGCAAGCGATAACGGCGAAACGGTGCTGTTCAATCTGATGCGGGGCGGCGGCATCAAGGGGCTTTGCGGTATTCCACCCGTGAGGGATAGAATAATCCGCCCCCTTATATACGTCACCCGCGAGGAGATCCTTGACTACTGCAGGGAAAACTCCCTTGAATACGTTACCGACAGCACGAACGCAGATACTGCTTATTCCCGCAATTATATAAGAGCGGAGATAATGCCGAGGCTTGATAAGCTGTACGGCAACGCCGCAGACGCCATCTCACGTGCCTCGCGCAATCTGCGCAGGGACAGTGATTATCTGGAAACGGAGGCGGAGCGGGTGTTCGGTCAGCTCTATGCGGGGCATCTGCCAACCCGTGAGCTGAGGGCGCTTCACCCCGCCGTGCTTGCAAGGGTTGTGGCTCTTGCCTACGGCAAAATAACGGAAAAAAAGGCGGAAAGCGTACACCTTGACGGTGTGTGTAATATGCTTTATAAAAAAGAAGAGCCCTTTTCCCTGTATCTGCCCGACGACGTGGTGTGCAGATGCGAGAGAGGTAAGCTGTTTTTTGAGAAGGCGGAGGAAAAAGCCGACACTGCTTACCGCACGGAGCTTTCCGTGGGTGAAAATATTCTGCCAAGCGGAGCAATTCTTTTGGTTTTGCCCGCAGAAGAGGCAAAAAACATACAAAAATCGCAAAATGTTTACAATTTGTCAATATTCGCAAGGGTAAGCGGTGATACAATAGAAAAAGGCATTTTTGCCAGAAGCCGCGAAAACGGCGATAGCTACCGCTTCGGGAATATGACGAGAAAATTAAAAAAGCTTCTCTGCGACAGGGGCATTCCCCTGTGGGAGAGGGAAGTGCTTCCCGTTGTCTGCGATAAGGAGGGTATCCTTTGGGTGCCCGGCTTTGGAGTGCGTGACGGCGCGGCGGGTAAAGACTCGGAAAAAGATTACATTATATACTACATCAAGGCGCAAACTGCGTAACGGAGGACAAAATGGAAGAATTCAACGGGGCAGTAAGTCACGTTCTTGTAAGCAGCGAAGAGATAGACGAAATAACCACGAGGCTTGCGGCAAAAATAAGCAAGGATTTTGAGGGAAAGAATCTCGTGCTTCTGGGAATCTTAAAGGGGTCGGTACCCTTTATGAGCGATCTTATGCGCAAGATATCCCTTCCTGCCGAATTGGAGTTTATGAAGGTGTCCTCTTACGGAGCGGGCACGGTATCCTCCGGCAAACTCAATATCCATCTTGACGTGCTTCGCGAGGGCCTTGAGAATTGCGATATTCTCGTTATCGAGGATATTATAGACAGCGGCAGAACTCTTAAGATGGTGGTATCCCACCTTTACGAAAAGGGCGCACGCAGCGTAAAGACCTGCACCCTTCTCGATAAGCCCTCAAGACGCGAGGTGGACTTCACCCCCGATTACGTGGGCAAGGAAGTGCCCGACTATTTCGTTGTGGGCTACGGTCTTGATTTTGATGAGAAATTCCGCACGCTCCCCTACGTGGGCATCCCGGATTTCGCTTTCAATAAATAAAGTAAAGGCATGGTTTTTGTTAATGAAGAGCAATTTTAAAACGCTTATCCTGTACGTGGTGCTGGTGGCAGTGGTGCTTGTAACGGTTACCACGGTACTTGGCGGCACGGAAAAAGACGAGCTTGTTTACAGTGATATATACGATCTTTTCGCTGAAGAGAAGGTCCGTAGCTTCACCGTAACTCAAGAGGCGGAGCTTATTATGAAGGTGCGTTCCGATACGGCACCCGATAATAAGGATAAGGACAGCACCGTCACTTACCGTCTGCTTGATTACGAGCTGTTCCGTAAGCACGTAATGGAGGAGCTGGTCTACGGCGAGAACGGCCAGAAGGCCCGCGGCATCATTGAAGATTACGATCTGGAGGAGCCTACCAATAAGAGCTGGTGGGTTACCATTCTTCCCTATGCGCTGGTTATGATCGTATTCGTTGCGATGTTCGTATATATGATGCGTCTCTCGGGAGGCGGCAAGGGCTCCAAGATCGGAGGCTTTGGCAAATCCCGAGCCAGAATAAATACCCCCGATAAGAATCGCGTCCGCTTTACGGACGTTGCGGGCGCAGACGAGGAAAAGGCAGAGCTTGAGGAGGTAGTGGAGTTCTTAAAGGACCCCGAGCGCTTCAAGAAGCTTGGCGCAAAGATTCCTCGCGGCGTTCTGCTGATGGGCCCTCCCGGTACCGGTAAGACCCTTCTTGCCAAGGCCGTTGCAGGTGAGGCGGAAGTACCCTTCTATTCCATTTCCGGATCCGATTTCGTTGAGATGTACGTGGGTGTGGGCGCTTCCCGCGTGCGCGATCTCTTTGAGACCGCAAAGCGCCATCCCGCAAGCATTATCTTTATAGACGAGATAGACGCAGTGGGTCGCCACCGCGGCGCGGGTCTCGGCGGCGGACACGACGAGAGAGAGCAGACACTTAACCAGCTGCTCGTTGAGATGGACGGCTTTAACGGCAACGATGCGGTAATAGTTATTGCCGCTACCAACCGCCCCGATATACTTGACCCTGCACTTCTCCGTCCCGGTCGCTTTGACAGACAGGTAACCGTGGGTTACCCCGATCTTAAGGGCAGAGAGGACATTCTTAAGGTACACGCCCGCAAAAAGCCCTTTGAGGCAGACGTGGATCTTTCCAAGGTCGCAAAGACCACCGTGGGCTTCACGGGTGCGGATCTTGCAAATCTTCTGAACGAGGCGGCTCTTATTGCCGCAAGAAAGCGCAAGGCCCTTATCGGTATGAACGATATCGAGGAGGCTTCCCTCAAGATAATCGTCGGCACTCCCAAGAAGAGCATGCAGATCAAGGAATCGGAGAAGAGAAAGACCGCGTACCACGAGGCGGGTCACGCCATCGTTGCGTACAGAATGGAAACTCAGGACCCCGTAACCCTTATCTCCATCATTCCCAGCGGCAGGGCTTTGGGCTACACGCTCACTCCTCCCACGGAGGATAAGTACAGCGTTTACCGTAAGGCAATGCAGGAGGAGATATCCATGCTCCTCGGCGGCCGCGTTGCGGAGGCGGTGGTATTTGACGATATCTCCGGCGGCGCATCCAACGATATTCAGCGCGCATCCCAGATAGCGCGCAAGATGGTTATGCGCTTCGGTATGAGCGATAAGCTCGGCCCAATTCTTTACGGCTCCGAGCATAGCGACGGAGAGGTATTCCTTGGCAGAGATTTCTCAAACGACCGCAATTATTCAGAGGAGACCGCTTCTCTTATCGATGCGGAGATCAAGCGCATCGTTGAGGAGGCTTATAAAATGGCGGAGGAGATCCTCCGTGCGGACAGAGCAAAGCTTGACTTTATTGCCGAGTTCCTCGTAAAGAACGAGGTAATGGACGAGGAGCAGTTCAAGGCCGCTATGGAAAATGACGTTACCTTTGAGGAGCTGGAGGCGATGACCGAGGAAAAGCGCCGCCGCAGCGAGGAGGAGAACGAAAGACGCCGCAAGATCATTGAGGAAGAAAAGGCTGCAAAGGAAGCCGCAGAAAAGGCGGCGGCTGAAAGCGGTGACAGCACCGGGGAAGGCGATGCCGATCCCAATGCGGCAGACGCGGACGCCGAGGGCGAAAAACCCGAAGAAAACGGCGGCGAGGACGACGGTGAAATACCCCATTGACGGAGACGTAATATGAAGAAAATATTCGGCACGAAAAATATGGCGATAAGGCTGTGCTTCGGCTTTTTTGCACTGTTTCTGTGCCTTCAGGCGCTGGTGGTTTTTGCTCTGCCTCTGTTTGGCGACGATTACTACTATGCTACCTTTGTGCGCTCTTCCGAGTATTTTCTGTCTGAAAACATAAGGCATTTCAAAGAGGTGAACGGGCGTGTGCTCGTTCACCTCTTTGTGGAATTATTGCTTGCAGACAAGAGTCTTACCCTGTTCGGAATAGCGGATATGATAATGATAGGCGTTGCGGTGTTCTTTGCCGCCGCCATTGCCGCAAGCGCTCATAAAAACGGTTTTATGAACGGGCGCTTCGGCGTTTCGTTGGTTATTGCCTGCTTTTTGTTCGCCACTCTCCCCCTTGAAATGCTCAAGGGCACGGTCTATTGGGCAACGGGCTCGGTGAACTATCTGTTCCCTATGGCAGTGCTTTTGGCGTTTACTTATTACGCGCTTGCGGTGTACGAGAGGGGATTTGGCGGCAGGCTTGCGGTGTTTCTCGTTGCCTGCGGCGTGCTTGTGGGACAGTCCACGGAGCAGGCAAGTGCAGGCTTTCTTGCGGTGTGCTTTTATTTTTTGATGCGCTCCGCCCTTGAAAAGAGAGAAAAGACGGAAAAAACGCGCCTGGTGCGCTTGTTTGCCATCTGCTTTGCGGTGGGGCTCGTGTGCTTCGGTATTCTTTACCTTGCCCCCGGTAACAGCGAAAGAACGGGATATTACCCCGATTTCTACGCCCGTCCTCTCCTTGAAAGAGTGCTTGGAAACGTAAGCGTAGTTGTGAATTACAATATCGGGGAAAAGGGAAGCACCGTGCTTTACGTTGCACTCCTTCTTCTGTTGCCCACCTATCTGCTTTTGAAGGCAAGGGAGCTTGATATGAAGCGCACGGCGGTGTGCGCCGCTATAGTTGCGCCTTTTTGCTACGCTTCGGCGGCTTTTTACGTATATCTTCTTTCAGTTCATTCCTCAAACGGACTGCTTTGGGGCGCGGCCTTTGGTGCAACGGGACTTTGTTGCGTGCTCTGCCTTGGGGTAATGGCGGTGATCTTCGTGGGTCACAGGGATTTTCTCCCGCCCGCCTTTTGTTTGCTTGCGGCTGTATTGCAGCTTGCAATGCTCCTTTCCCCCGAGATCGGTGCCCGCACCTGCCTTTGCTCCGCGCTTTTGCTGTTCGTTCCCATTTGCTGTGCGGGCTCTTATCTGCTTTGCCGCATCGCGCAAAAAAAGGCGGGTAATGCAGTTGCGGCGGTTCTGTGCTGTGTGCTGTGCCTCGTCGGCACTTACGCGATGGCCTTCAGAGCGGATAAGTATCTTGAAAATACCGCCGCATACGAATATAACGATCAGTACGTGGAAAAATTCAAGGCCGGGGAGACGGAAAAGCTCGTCTTCATAATGCCCGATAATAATCTTTACAGATATATCCTGCCCTTTGACAGCTCTTATTTTGAATTCTGGTATAAGCAATGCCACGGTATCGACCCCGAGGCGGAGTTTTTCTACGATTTCATCGTTTACGCGTATAACGACAAATGATATACGGAGGAAATATGAAAAACACGGTAAGAATAATTGCGGCACTTCTTTGTGCGGTACAGCTTTTGTTCCTTGTATCCTGTGCCGATCCCACGCCTCCCGTAATTGAAGATACCACGGTCGCGGATACGGTAATTATCCCCGAAACCACGGTTGCGCCCGAAACCACGGCTGCGCCCGAAACAACGGCTGTGCCCGAAACAACGGCTGCGCCCGAAACCACGGTTGTGCCCGAAACCACTGCTGCACCCGAAACTACGGCTGCTCCCGAAACAACGGCTACGCCCGAAACAACGGCTGCGCCCGAAACAACGGTTGCTCCCGAAACAACGGCTGCACCCGAAACTACGGCTGCCCCCGAAACAACGGCTGCACCCGAAACAACGGCTGCACCCGAAACAACGGCTGCACCCGAAACAACGGCTGCACCCGAGACTACGGCTGTGCCCGAAACTACGGTTGCGCCCGTAACCACGGAAGCCCCCGAGACCACTGTGCCCTTGCCGGAGCTTGTTGAAGCGCCCAAGGACGGAACCCTCCTTTATTACGAGAATTTTGACGGTATAGAAGCCAAGAACGAATCCGACCTTTTTGCAAAGCTGGGATGGAAGAAGTTCAACAAGGCTCAGGGCGCTCCCACCAATGCCACCGCAAAGCTTTCCCTTAAGGAATATTACGGCGGTAAGGCTCTCTATATAACCAATAATTCTCCCGATATTTCCGATGCGGGCGATTGCTATTACACCCTGATCCCCGGAGAAAAGTTCAAGTATTTTTCCGATGGAAGCTATACGGTACAGTACGATCTGAAGTATACGGAAGCTTCTTCAAATTCCCGCTATATCAATATCATTACCGATTACGGCGGGGCGTTCTTCAATTCCTTCCACCTGCGCAACGGCGGCTACGCCAACAATCAGTATTACCTTGCGGGTAAGTGGTATAATTACGAGGATGCAAGCTATTCCGTTAAGGGAAACAGCACCTCAAAGACCTCCAAAGCAAGTGCGGCATACTTACTGCTTAATAAGTATTACGACGGAACTCAGCTCCTTTCCGGCATTGATCTTTCCGTGAGATACACCGTGGATGCGGAGAAGGGTGTTTGTGCCTACGTGCGCATAAACAGCTCCGGTTACGCAAACTCGGGCAAGTGGATTGCGATCTCCGAGATAAAGGCGGGCGGCAAGGCAAACGTACTGCCCGATAACGAATTCGGCGGCGGAGCCGTAGTTCTTAAGGTCGGCGGCAAGCAGAACGGATATATTGATAATATCAAGATCTGGACGGGTACGGGTGACGAGCCCGCCGCAGACGCCGTGCCTTATCTTAACGGAGCAAGATGCCACAGCTATACGGAAAGAAACGGCGAGGCGGTCTGCGTTCTTTGCGGCATCTCCTACAGCTCTTCCATTGAGAGAGAGTGGCTTCTTTCCCTTGCGCCCGAGTACGGTGCAGGCTCTTATTCCGAAAAGCTCTATATGGCGGGCGCAAGCGCTTTGGATGGAAATTTCCCCTATGAAAAGGACAGCAGAATGCAGATAATCTCCTCAACGGACGAAGAGGAGTTTGCCGATTATCTTGAAAGGCTGGATGCCACCCCCGCCCTTAAACGTGAATCTTACCGTGAATCGGGCAAAAACCTTTACGCCTCCTACCGATTTACGGAAGGGGCAAATAAGGGCAAGCGCGTATACGCCTACTATTTCGGTGCGGAAAAGACCGCAAGAGTGGTGGAGGAGCTTGCTCCAAGCGTTTCCGCAGAGGAATTCGGCTATACCTACACGAAAAAATCCGGAGAGACCACGGAATTCTATCAGTACGGACTTTCCTCCAATAAGGGCTACGGAATGCTTTATATAATAAAGCTTGCGGATAATTCGGTCATTCTGCTGGATGGCGGCTCTTATCAGCATTTCGATGCAACGGAAAGCGCAAATCTGATGAAATTGCTTCAGGAGATCACGGGCGTTTCCTCTGCCGAAAAAATACGCGTTTCCGCATGGATAATAACCCACGGTCATCAGGATCACCTCAGCGGTCTTTGCCTGTTTTTCAACAGATACGGCAGCCGCTTCGTAATAGAAAGAATGATAAGCAATATGCCGTCCGTTTACAGCACGAACGGCACTATAGTCACCTTCAGAAACGATTACGAAAAGCTCTTTACCTATCTTCCCAAAGCTACCCCCGTCAATAATATAAAGTATTACAAGATGCATACGGGCGAGATACTTAATATCGGCGAGGTGGAGATGGAGATGGTCTATACTCACGAGGATCTTACCAACGTGAGAACGGCGGAAAGCCTGATAGACGGCGATTTCAATAATACCTGCTCCACCTTTATTCTGCGCTTTGACGGCGCACAGATACTTATAACGGGCGATATCAACAAGCCCGCAATGAACGTTATCATCAAGAACCAGCGGGACGTTATAAGGGATATGACTGCCGTGCAGACCGCACACCACCTGCTTAACGATATCGGCACCGTATATACCACTGCCCGTGCAAAAACGGTATTCGTTCCCGGACCCGACGGCAGACTCACCCGCGATACGCTGCAAAAGAATCTGCACAAGATACTTAAGCAGTATGCGGGGGACGAGATATATCTGCAGGGTGTTGCAACCACGGGCTTTGAGGTGCGTGACGGCAAGCTGGTTAAGATCTATGAGGAGAAGGCTCTCGGTACCAAGTATACGGACTGGAGCTGGTAAAGACCTTGGAGGAAGCTTATGAACAGAAAAATCACCGTTATAGCGGCGTATATTGCCCTTATCTGCCTGCTTGCTTCGTGCAATAACGGCACTCCCGCCGTTACGGAGGATATCACGGACGGGATCACTACCGTTGCTCCCGTAACGGATCCCGTTACGGAAGCTCCCAAA
This sequence comes from Oscillospiraceae bacterium, assembly GCA_015064505.1. GTDB lineage: Bacteria > Bacillota > Clostridia > Oscillospirales > CAG-272 > RUG12395. The sequence goes on along the minus strand of SVSB01000001.1, from coordinate 106,233 downwards.
ACGGAGCCCGTAACCGACCCCGTAACGGAATCACCGAAAACGGAACCGATAACCGAAGCTCCGAAGACGGAGCCGATAACCGATCCCGTCACGGAAGCGCCGAAAACCGAGCCCGTTACGGAGGACCCCACGGAGCAGGGTATCCTTGAGGCGCTGGAGGCAACCGGCTATACCCTTAAGGGCGTTCGGGGAAAAAACAAAAACTACGACGAAAAATTAGAACCGTATATAGACAAATACGTAGCGGATATAACCGTTTACGCGCCCCATTCCTTTGTGGTGGAAAAGTACCGCTTTTCTGACAAATACCAGGTGGATTACGGTGTGTTCACCTTAAAGAACGGGGAAAAGACTCTGCTCCGTCTGCCATTGTTTGACGTGGAAGCGCTCAACGTTTTGAACGTGGTGTACGGAGGCGTGGAGAACGCATATCTTTACCCGAAGTCTAACCGCCCTGGGTATTGGAGCGATAACGGCGGAACGGAAACAACGGAAAACGGCATGAGAACGTGGCGCTCCGAGCCCTCCGAGAAAATATCGGAAAACGGCTTTACCTACACATATTGCAGGATAAACCGCGAGGTGCCCGTGGGGATGCGCAGCTACGCCTGGCTTGCTTATTACGAATACAGCTTTGAAAAATACCCCAAAGAGTACGAGGCGGTGGTAAAAAGCCTTGAAAAGGGCGTTACCGTCACCTGCGTGTTCGAGGAGGTAAAGCTTCCCGTTGATATGGACGTTACCGAGGCGGATTTTGACTATATAGTAAATCCCGACGGCAGCGCAACCATCTTAAAGTACGTGGGCGCTCCCAAAAGGGTCATCATCCCCGAAACCGTAGACGGCCACCCCGTAACCGTGCTTGGGGAGGATGCGTTCCGCGAATGGAACAGCTATCTTGTGGAAGAGGTTGCCATTCCCGCAACGGTAAAGAGAATAGAGAAGCGCTGCTTCTATTATTGCAAAAATCTTAAGAATATTCATATTTCCGAGGGCGTTGAATATATCGGAGAATACGCCTTCGATTACTGCGCCTTCAAAAACGTCAAGATCCCCGATTCCGTTACCTTTATAGGAAATAACGCCTTTGCAAAAACCGCGGAGGTGGAGCTTGGCGGCGGATTTTCGGAGCTTACCTACGCGGCGAATAAGGTATATAAAAGCGTGATCAAGACCCCCATCCCCCTTTCGGGTAAAAAGATAGAATACGGCTATAAGCCGAACGAAACGGAATATATTTTTGAGGAATTTACCGGCGTGTGGGCAGATCTCTCCCCCGCGGTGGTTGCCCGTTTCCCCGAGGGCGCGGATATAGAAAAAGTGGATATCAGCGGCGGCTGTGACGTATTTCTTTCCGCCTCGGAGCTTGAAAGCTTCTTCTGCAGCTCCTGGGAGGTGGATGTGCTTACGCTGACGGGTACCGCGGAAGCCATACCCGAATACGCATTCTGCGGAGCAAAGATCGGCACGCTGATTTTGCCCGAGGGCATCACCACCCTTTGTGAGGGTGCATTCAAGAATGCAAGCATCGGCACTCTTGTTCTGCCGTCCACGGTAAAAAAGATAGAAAAATACGCCTTCCTCGGCTTTGAGGGTGACCTTGACATAGTTAAGGGCGCAAAGCTCACGGAGCTTTCAAGCCTTGCCTGCCTTGAGGGCAGAATGTCCGCAAATATGCAGGATTCCGCAAAGCTTGCAAAGATCACCGATAGGGAAGCGGACGAGCGTATTTATCTTGGGGATGACGGATACTACCACGTAAAGGGCAGTGATACCGTCAGATTCCCCGCAGACGGCGTTTATCTTGCTTACGAGGACGAGCGAGGCATGAGGTTTTACGCAAGCCGCAGTGAGGTAGAGCCCGCGTATGAAGCCCCTGAAGAAAAAGGCGGCTTTTACGTAAATTCAGAGGGTAAGCTTTGCCTTTCCTACGGCGACGGATCTCCCGACCTCGTTCTTGACAAAAGTATGAATTGGCAAAAAAACCCCTTCGTTGAGGAGGGGATAGAGATAGGCGAGGTATGGACCGAGCGCGTTTCTTACAGCACCTCCTACTGCGTGGTGGAGTGCATAGATAACACCGCAGGCAAGGGGTATATTACCTCAAAGGGTATTATCGTGCATAACGGCGGCGAGCTTTGCATAGGCACTTCCCCCTCAATAAAGTTCGTAAGCGATCTGGTGGGTTTTTATAATACCGGTGTTACGTACGCCGCGGGAATGCGCATCGTCAATCTTAGGATAACAGTGGACGGAGGACTTACGTTTGAGTCAAACGTTAATCTGAATCACTGCGTAAAGCGCCCAAGCGATAATGCGGTCATAGCCATAAATCTTCCTACTGTGTTAGACGAAGCGCGGTATATGAACTACGGCTTCTTTGAAGGGGAGGGCTTTGAGTATATGACCCGCGTGTACCCCGAAAACTTTTACGAGGCGGAGCATATCTTGCGTACCGATAACGGCAAGAACCGCTTTACAATAGATAAGGTGTATTTTGACGGAGATATAGGCTTCTGCCGCAGAAAATGCACCTTTGAGTCCCAAAGGGACGAAAACGGCGTGTTCATCGGGTTTTACGTTTACTTTATCAGCTTTGACGGCGGCATGAGCTGGCAGATATTCGATCCTGCCGATGCGGATGCCGAGGTCAGAGAGATCAAGGTGTACGGAAATAAGTCGGAGCGCGTTTTTGAGGGAAGGACCTTTACCTTTGACGGGGATGAGGTCACCGTTGAGGGCGTTGAAAACGTGGTCCTTAACAGACTTGCGTGGTACAGCGGGAATGCCCGTTATGAAAACGGAAAAAGCGTATACGCGAATCTGTTTAACGCTATTCTTGGTTTTGAGGATAATACGGGAGTTCCGCTGTATAGAGGAATAACGGGCAGCGCTCATAAGCTGTCCTCCGTATGGGAGAACGACAGAAAGCATAACTACCTCAGCTACAACAACTATTCAAAGATCGTAGAGCTTCCAAACGAGGTGAAAAGCGAGAGCGGAGAGGTGCTTGCTTTTGATCTTTACTACAACCGGCGCTTTGATTACTACGTTTCCGAACCGCTGACCTGGCTCTTTGACGGCCGCGCTCTTATTATAAGCCGCGATATGGGAGATACCTTCCTTACCCGCGTGTTCGACTATGAGATAGATAACGTAACGTGGTACGGGGAAAACGAGCTTTCCGTGGTTTGCTTTAAAACTGCAGAGGATAAAAGTAAGGAATATTATGAATACTATTCCATAGACGGCGGCAAGACCTTTTCTCTCCTTGATAAGACGGAGCGCGGCGGAAGCTACGGAATGGTATTCGGAGGCGTTGAATACCGCGTGACCACCGAGTTTATCGATAATGACGTCCGATATACGGTTACTACCTTTATAGACGGCAAGAAAACGGATGGCGGCTTTACCTTAAGCTCCCGCCTTTTTGAATCGGGCGTAAGTATGCCGTATTTCACGGGGGATTTCGGTATATGGAGCTTTAGCAGCTACGCAGGGCTTGAGACCGTATATATGACCTTTGACGGCGGCAAGACCTGGCATAATTATTCGGAGGCAACGCATATGTCGGAGGTGTGGTACGATTCACCCACCTACTCAACGCCCAAATAAAAAACGGAAGTAAAAGATGAAAAAAGCAAGAGAAAAGGAAAATATGTTCGGCTACCTGCCCGTGGTGCTTATGCTGCTGTTCGTTATCGGAGCGGCGGTGTTTCTGCTCACCTCGGGAGAGGAGCTTACCGCGGAGGGGATATACGAGAGACTCTCGGGCAGTAATCGCTTCGTTACCGCGCTTCTGATAATTTTGCTGTTTGCGGTAAAAAGCATGACGGTGTTCGTGCTGTATAATATTCCCGTTGCGGCGGCGGGCTTGCTTTTCCCCTTTTGGGAGGCGCTGATAATAAATCTTATCGGCACTGCCATCTGCGTTTCTCTCCCTTATTTCGTTGGGCGCTCTCAGGCGGGCGGACCGTGGGTGGAGAAGGCTCTTGCCAAAAATAAGCAGCTTCGCAGAATATCGGAAAGCGAGCGTGAGTATTCCTTTATGCTTTCCCTTATTCTGCGGGTGCTGAGTCTGCCAAGCGATCTTCTGGGGCTGTTTCTGGGCTCCATGGGCGTAAGCTATCCCACTTTTCTTATAAGCAGTATGTTGGGTATTACTCCCGGTATGATATGGGTAACTCTTCTGGGCGGCGCCGCCGTGGGAAGAGGCACTCCCGCCTTCTGGATAATACTCGGCATCGACGCCGTGATGATAATCACCGCCTTTCTCGTATTCAGAAGAAAATACGGAAAGATAAAATAGTAAGTTGACACCGTGCGCGTGTTATGATAGAATGTAAGCAATTCTTTTTTGAGGTGAAAAATGCCCGATACCTTTGAGCTTTGGGACGTTATATACACGTTTCTTCTTTCCATGGTGCCCGTTATTGAGCTCCGCGGCGCGATACCCCTTGGAGCGGGGCTGGGACTTCCGTGGTATATAAACTACATAGTGTGCGTGGTGGGCAATTTTCTGCCCGTGCCGTTCATTCTGCTCTTTATCCGCGCGGTGCTTAATTGGATGAAAAAGGTGCCCAAATTGGATAAGATCGCCCTGTGGCTTGAGGAGCGCGCGGCAAAAAACTCGGATAGGGTAAGCAAGTACGCCACCTGGGGTCTTATGCTGTTCGTTGCCATTCCTTTGCCCGGTACGGGTGCGTGGACGGGATCTCTCGTTGCGGCACTGCTGGAGATGAGGCTTAAGCATTCTCTCCTCTCCGTTTTCTTCGGTGTGCTCGTTGCGGGCGTTATCGTCAGTCTTATTGCTTACGGCGCTCTCGGATTTCTCAATTTTTTACTGTAAAAACGGATAAAAACGCAGAAAACGGGGCTAAAGTATTGCATTTTTAAAAATCGCGTGCTATAATCATACAGTTAAAATAATAATTCTTATCAAGAGAGGCGGAGGGACTGGCCCGATGAAGCCCGGCAACCTGTTTGCATTGCAAAAAAGGTGCCAAATCCTGAGAGATGAGATACAAAGCGCTCTCGGGGATCGGGAGCGCTTTTTTCGCCCGGAGGTTAAAAAATATGGAAAGAAAGCTTTTTACAAGTGAGTCTGTTACCATGGGTCACCCCGATAAAATGTGTGACAGAATAAGTGATTCCGTGCTTGACGCCATCATTGCGGAGGATCCCACCGCCCGCGTTGCGTGTGAGAGCTTCACAACGACGGGTATCGTGTGCGTTATGGGTGAGATAACCACTTCCGCTTACGTGGATATTGAGGGTATAGTAAGAAACGCGGTACGCGAGATCGGCTACACCCGCGCAAAGTACGGCTTTGATGCGGATACCTGCGCGGTTCTTAACTCCATCCACGGTCAGTCCCCCGATATTGCTCTCGGCGTTGATAAATGCCTTGAGGCAAAGCAGGGAGAAAGCGACGGACTTGATACGGGTGCGGGAGATCAGGGTCTTATGTTCGGCTACGCCTGCGACGAAACTCCCGAGCTGATGCCCCTGCCCATTTCTTTGGCCCACGCTCTTGCAAAGCGTCTTGACGAGGTTCGCCTCTCAAAGACCCTCCCCTATCTCCGTCCCGACGGAAAGACTCAGGTAACCGTTGAGTACGATGGGGACGAGCCCGTACGCCTTGAGGCGATAGTCGTTTCCTCTCAGCACGATCCGGAGGTAACTCAGGAGCAGATCCGCGAGGACGTGTGCCGCGAGGTAATTTATAAGATATGCCCCGAAAAGCTTATTGACGAGAACACCAAGATATACGTAAACCCCACGGGCCGTTTCGTTGTGGGCGGTCCTCAGGGAGATACGGGTCTTACGGGCAGAAAGATAATCGTTGATACCTACGGCGGATACGCACGTCACGGCGGCGGTGCCTTCAGCGGTAAGGATCCCACCAAGGTTGACCGCAGTGCCTGCTACGCCGCAAGATATCTTGCAAAGAACATAGTTGCCGCAGGACTTGCCCGCCGTTGCGAGGTACAGCTTGCTTACGCCATCGGCGTTGCCCGTCCTCTTTCCGTCCGCGTTGATACCTTTGGCACCGGCAAGATCGCCGATAGTGAGATAGCGGATAAGGTAAGCGCACTGGTTGATCTCCGTCCCGCCGCAATTATCGAGAAGTTCGGTCTGCGCCGTCCCATTTACCGTCAGCTCTCCGCTTACGGTCATATGGGCCGCGAGGATCTTAACGTTGCTTGGGAAGCAAGAGATCTTGCGGAAAAGCTGAAATAAGCTGAATAGCTGAATTAGTTTAAACACCCCTTCGGTTTTGGCATATCCTGAAATCGGAGGGGTGTTTATGCTTGAAATTTTCATTTGCGTTTTCGCGCTTTACGGCGTTTTTCACGCATTGCGTGAGTTTTATTTGATTGTGTGTAAACTTTTTGACGTACCAGAGGATGATGACCGTGAGGGAAGAGCTTAGAGAAAACGAAGAAAAAGTAAGCGGCGTTGTAACGCAGGTGGTGTTCCGCAGTGATGAAAGCGGATATACCGTGGTGCGCCTTGATAACGGAGGGGACGAGGTGACCCTCGTTGGCATTATGCCCGACGTTGCGGAGGGGGAGACCCTTCACGCCATCGGCGAATGGATGAAGCACGCGGAGTACGGCCGCCAGCTGAAAATTAAGGAATACGAGCGTATGCTTCCCTCGGGTACGGAGGCAATGCTCCGTTATCTTGCCTCGGGCGCCGTGCCCGGGGTAGGACCCAAGACCGCCGTCAAAATAATAAACCGCTTTGGAGAAAAGACCTTTGAAATAATGGATAAGCACCCCCTGTGGCTTGCGGAGATACCGGGAATATCTCCAAAAAAGGCGCGTGAGATAGGGGAGAGCTTTGCAAAAAGATCGGGTATGAGGAGCTTGCTGCTTTTGTGCGGAGACGCTCTTTCTCCCACCATGGCAATGCGCGTTTATAAAAAATGGGGAAGCTCTGCAGCAAAGCTGGTGGAGGAGAATCCGTACCGCCTTGCGGATGAATTTGAGGGTATCGGCTTTGCCCGCGCGGACAAGCTTGCTTCCTCTATGGGCTTCAGCGGAAACGCCGCTTATCGCGTACGCTGTGCCATTATGCACGTGCTCGGCTCCGTTGCCGCAAGCGGAGGGCATTGCTGTCTCCCAACGGAGATCCTTGAGGAGCAGACGGCAAAGCTTATCTCCGTAAGCGAGGAGGAGGTAAGAGCACAGCGAGACGCGCTTATCGCGGAGGGAGAGATAATCTGCGAGGGCAGGACGGGACTTCTATACAGAAAGCACGTATGGGAAACGGAGAGGGATATCGCCATGCGCCTTGCGGATCTGGACCGCCGTTGTGCCCGCATCGGGGTAAGCGACGTAAACGGTCTTATCGGCGTTATAGAGGCGGAAAGCGGCATAGTTTACGCACCCATGCAGAAGAAGGCTATCGTCAGTGCCGTGGAGTCGGGCGTTTCCGTTATCACGGGAGGCCCCGGCACGGGAAAGACCACCGTTATCCTTGCCCTTATCCGCATTTTTGAGGAGATGGGACTTGAGTGCGCTCTTGCCGCACCCACGGGCAGAGCCGCCAAAAGAATGAGCGAGGCAACGAGCCACGAGGCAAAGACGGTGCACCGCCTTCTTGAGATGGACTATCAGGGAGACGAGGGGGAAGCGCGCTTTATGCGCGACGCAATGACCCCCCTCGAAGCAAGAGTAATTATCATAGACGAAGCAAGTATGCTTGATATTTTCCTGTGCGATGCGCTCGTTAAGGCGATACGCCCGGGATGCCGACTTATATTTATCGGAGACAGCGATCAGCTTCCTCCCGTTGGCGCGGGAAAGGTGCTGTGGGATATAATAGAATCCGAGGCGTTTCCCACCGTAAGGCTAACGGAGATATTCAGGCAGGCGGAGGAGAGTCTTATCGTCAGCAACGCACACGCCGTAAATCGCGGCGAGATGCCAAAGCTTGACGCAAAGGACAAGGACTTTTTCTTTCTTCCGAGAGAAAACAGCGAGAGCACCGCGCTGACAGTTGCGGATCTTTGCGCACGCAGACTTCCCGCAAGCTACGGAGATATGGGCAAAAGAGGCGTGCAGGTTATCACCCCCGCAAGAAAGGGCGTTGCGGGAACGGAGAATCTTAACCTGATGCTCCGCGACCGCCTTAACCCAAAAAGCCCCCAAAAAGCGGAAAAGGAGCTCAGCGGCAGACTGTTCCGCGAGGGCGACAAGGTTATGCAGACCCGCAATAATTACGAGCTGGAGTGGAAGGCAAACGGCAAGGACGGCAGGGGAGTTTATAACGGCGATATCGGCGTTATCGTTAAGTTCGATCCCTCCACGGGAGGCGCGCAGGTGCGCTTTGATGACAGACTGGTAAAATACCCCCTTGGGGATTTTGAGGATCTTGAGCTTGCATACGCCATAACGGTGCACAAGAGTCAGGGAAGTGAGTACCCCATCGTCGTGATGCCCCTCTACCCTTGCGCACCAATGCTACAGACCCGTAATATGCTCTATACCGCCCTGACCCGTGCCCGTACCTACGTTATTCTGGTGGGCAGCAGGGACGTGCTTGATAATATGGTGAAGAACGATTCCCAAACTGTAAGGTATAGCGGACTTGTGCGCCGAATCAAAGATCTGACTTGAAAATTCTTCCGTATGCGTCGGAAGGTGCGACAGGCTTGACCTCGCCGTACGTAAGTACGGCTTCGCCCAAACCTATCTTCCTTCCTCGCCTACGAAACAATTTTACTGCGGCTGCGCCTTGAAAATTCTTCCGTATGCTTCGGAAAGTTCGTCACGCTTGACTTCGGCGTATGAAAATACGCCGTCATCCAAGCGTAACTCCTTTTCTCGCCTACGAACAAAAATTACGGCGGCAGAATAACTTTGAAATTTATTACTTGCCTACGAAACAATTTTACTGCGGCAGAGTGATTTGGGGCTTCGGAAAATGCCAAAAAAACGCAGAAAAAAACATCCTTAAAATCCCCTTTCGGTGTTGCATTTCCCGATACTGTATTATATAATTATATATGTATAGGTATATTACCCGAAAATCAATAAATATTACCGCCAAAGGGCGGTTTACATAATGGAAGTATAATGAGCAGAGATATAGGAATCGATCTCGGAACCTCAAACGTTCTCGTTTCCGTGGGGGGCAGGGGAATTGCCCTTAAGGAGCCGTCTGTGGTGGCGGTGAAAAAGGATACGGGAGAAATAGTTTGCTTTGGCGAGGACGCGCGCAAGATACTTGGGCGTGCCCCCGCTAATATTCGCGTCGTTAAGCCGCTCCAGGACGGAGTTATCAGCCAGTACGAGCTGACCGTTAAGATGCTGCAGTACTTTTTGCGCAAGGCTATCGGCACCCAGATAATAAAGCCAAGACTCTTTATATGCATACCCGGAGATATTACGGAGGTAGAGGAAAAGGCGGTGCACGATGCCGCCACGGGTGCGGGATACACCCGTCCCTATCTTATCTCCGAGCCCGTTGCCGCCGCAATCGGCGCGGGTGTGGATATTACCGCACCCAACGGCAATCTTGTTGTTGATATCGGCGGCGGAACCACGGACGTTGCGGTCATTTCTCTTGGCGGCGTTATAGCCTCCAAGTCCATTAAGGTGGCGGGAGATAAGTTCGACGAGGCAATTGCCCGTCATATCAGGAACCGCTATAACGTGCTTATCGGTGAGCGCACCGCAGAGGAGCTTAAGCGCACCGTGGGCACTCTTATTCCCGCAGATCCCAAGTACAGCGGCAAGTATATGGACGTTACGGGCAGATGCCTTGCAAGAGGATTGCCAAAGACCGTGCGCGTAACGCCTCAGGATATCAAGGAGGCGCTGACCGATCCCATAAATCAGATACTTGACGCTATAACCGAGGTTATCGACAATACTCCCCCGGAGCTTGACGGTGACCTTGTAAGCAACGGTATTTTGCTGACGGGCGGCGGAAGTATGCTTGCGGGTCTCAGCGACGTTATCACCTCCTGCATCGGCGTGCGCGCCCGCATCCCACAGAATCCCGAGCAGTGTGTTGCTATAGGAACGGGAAAGGCAATGCGCTTTTTCAGTGATGGACCCACGGAGAGAGCCATCTACGGAAAGTATTTAAGATAATTCAAGATGAGTATTTTCAGACGTTTTTTTGACAGGATTTTTTCACCCCAGAGCTTGCTGAAGCCCGAGAAAAGGTTGGGAGAGCTTCCCGGATCACGGGAGCTTTACGGTGGTTTTTTGAAGCTTGCGTGGCCAAGTATGCTGGAATCCGCCGTTACCGCCATGACGAGCTTTGTGGATACCATGATGGTGGGCACTCTTTCCACCGCTGCCATCAGCGCCGTGGGACTGACGAACCAGCCCCGTCTTTTGATATTCGCTTTATTCTTTTCAATTAACGCAGGTATAACTGCCGTTGTAAGTCGCAAAAAGGGGCAGGGTGACCGTGATGGGGCTAACGCCGCCATGCACACGGGCCTGCTCCTTTGCCTTGCTCTTGCGGTGCTTGCCTTTGCTTTTGCTTCGTTGTTTGCCGTTCCGCTTCTTAAATTTGCGGGAGCCACGGGAGAGAACGCGGCTATATTGCCCGAAGCACGGGTATACTTTCTCATCACCGTTGCGGGCGTGTGCATCAACGCCTTCGGTATGGCTATAAACGCGGCACAGCGCGCTTGCTCAAACACGAAGATCGCTTTCCGCACCACGGTTATTGCAAACGTGGTAAACGTTGTTTTCAACTTCTTTCTCATAAACGGACATTGGTTCTTTCCCCGCCTTGAGATTACGGGTGCCGCAATCGCCACCTTGCTTGGCAATATCTGCGCCTGCGCCGTTTCCGTTTCCTCGGTTCTGCGTAAGGACGGATACCTGAAGCTTTCCGTTGCCCGCCTTAAGCATATCAGCCGCAGATATATGGGTATGATCGGTCGCGTTGCCATGGGTACGGGGCTTGAGCAGCTCTTCTTGCGCTTTGGTATGTTTATGTTTGCAAAGGTGGTTGCGGAGCTTGGCACCGACGAGTTTGCCACCCACCAGATATGTATGACCCTTATTTCCATTACCTTTGCCTTTGGCGACGGCCTTGGCGTTGCCGCCTCCGCTCTCGTTGGGCAGAATCTGGGTAAGAATCGCTCCGATCTTTCGGAGCTCAGCGCAAAGGCGGCGCAAAGAGTGGGAATGATCATTTCCGTTGTGATGTTCACCGTATTTATGCTCTGGGGCAGATGGCTTGTAAGCCTATTTTCCGACGTGCCCTTCGTTGTGGACACCGGCGAAAAAATTATGCGCATCATCGCCGTTGTGGCGCTTTTTCAGGTGGTGCAGACCATCAATACCGGCTGCTTGCGCGGCGCGGGCGATACTCATTATACTGCCGTTGCATCATTTTTCAGCATCGGCATTATCCGTCCCGTGGTTGCTTATCTGCTCTGTTATCCCGCGGGGCTCGGCGTTATCGGCGCCTGGATCGCGCTGTTTATTGACCAGACTACACGCTCTTTCGCTTCCAGCATTCGCATTTCGGGCGATAAATGGAAGAACGTAAAGCTTTCGTAATAATTTGGAGGAAATTATGGATTTTTCAGCATCTTCCGCAGAAAGACTGCTTCACTTTTTTGAGGAGATAACAAGGATCCCCCGCCCCTCGGGGCACGAGGAAAAGATCGCCGACTATCTGGAGGCGTTCCTTCGTGAAAGAAATATTGAATACGTAAGAGACGCAAAGCATAACGTGTTTGCCGTTCTGCCCGCAACCGAGGGCAGAGAAGGGGAGGACGCTCTTATGTTCCAGGGCCATACCGATATGGTATGCGAGGCGGACGAAGGCGTTCAGTGGGACGTGCTGAACGAGGGCGTTACTCTTATCCGCGAGGGCGATTGGCTCCGCGCCGACGGCACCACCCTTGGCGGTGACGACGGCTTTGCCGTTGCCGCAATGCTTGCGCTTCTTGACGGTGCCGCACCCTCCCATCCCAGACTTGAGTTCCTCTTCACCTCCGACGAGGAGGTTGGTCTTGGTGGAGCTACCGCCTTTGATTTTGCCCCCGTTACCGCAAAAAAGCTTGTGAACCTTGATTCCGAAGAGGAGAACACGGTGCTTGTAAGCTGTGCGGGCGGTATGCGTATGGATATGATGCTCCGCTTTGATTTTATGGATTGCGACGGCGTTGCCCTTAAGCTGACGATAGACGGTCTTGCGGGCGGACACAGCGGCGCCGATATCCACCTTGGCAGAGCAAACGCAAACCGCGAGCTTGCAAAAGCGCTCCAGACCCTTTGCCGTCAGGTAAGAGTCAATCTTTGCGCCTTTGAGGGCGGAAGCAAGGATAACGCCATTACCCGCTCCGCATCCGCCGTATTTGCGGTTACGGATATAAAGAAGGCAACGGAGATCCTTGAGGCATACAAGGAGGAGTTTATTGCAGGACTCAACGAGGAGGATAAGGCGGGAGTGGGCTTTACTCTTGAAAGAGTGCTTGCCCCCGAAAAGATGCTCTCCCGCGAGGACAGCCGCAGATGCGCGGAATTCGTTTCCATTCTGCCTTACGGTGCGCTTGAGTTTAACGAGGATCTGGGAATAGTTGAAACCAGCGCCAATATCGGCATAGTAAAGCTTGCGGAGGAGGGACTTTCCGTATCCATGCTTTGCCGCAGCGCAAGCGACGATAAGCTTGACGGCGTTGATTATATCGTTACCTCCCTTTGCATCTTCCACGGCGCGGAAAAATCGGAAAGAAACCGTTATCCCGGCTGGGCTTACAGCAAGAACAGCGCTCTTTGCGCAGAGTACGGCGATGCATACGAAAAGGTGTTCGGCACCCGCCCCAATGTTCAGGGCATCCACGCCGGCCTTGAATGCGGCATCTTCAAAAAGAAGGCGCCCCATATGGATATGATATCCATCGGCGCCAATATGCACGATATCCACACCCCCCGCGAGAGAATGTCCATCTCCTCCTGCGAGCGTATCTGGAAGGTCCTGCTTACGCTGATTGAGAAGTAAAATAAAAAAACGGAATGCATTTTTCGGTGCATTCCGTTTTTGTTTTCGTAGTGTGTATATGGTTGTGTTCTGCGGACACAAATAAAAAATCCTGAAAACAAAGTTTTCAGGATTTTTGTCATTCGTGTCCGAAAAAGAACTGGGTGAAAACCGAGGATTTTCTTTATTTTTTCTTTTTTGAAATTATACGCACAATAATACCTAAAAGAATTTGAATGACACTTATTCCAAGAGGTATAAAATCATATATTTCCCCAATAAATGTGTATCAGGATCTGGTGAAATAATAGCAAAAACACCTAGGAATATTATCACAAAGAGCAAACCAGAAAGAATCCAAACAAAAACCTTTAAAACAATTTGGACCGTTCGTGTAATATACCTTTCAGGAATTATCCATTCCATCAAGTAAAATCAGCCCTCAATAATACCGTCAACCAATAACTCTAAAGGAAAAAACAAGCATCCCATATATAACTCACCGCCTTGGCTGTATTATAGCATAAAAGCGGCGAAGCCTCAATACTTATTACCTATTACTTCTTACTTATTACCTTCCAAAAATCCCGTTCAAAACATTATTCGAAGTAAGAGTGAAGAAGTAAGAAGTAATAAGTAAAAATCCCGCCCACTTTCGTGAACGGGATTTTTGGAGCTGCTAACCAGAATTGAACTGGTGACCTCGTCCTTACCAAGGACGCGCTCTACCATCTGAGCCATAGCAGCACTCTCACAGCAAGGGTTATTATAACAGATGCGATCCATTTTGTCAATAGTTTTTTTGAAAATTATTTTTATAGGTAGGGGGCGGCTTCCAAGGTGCCGCCCCCTACCGTTAAGCGTTAGAAAGGAGTTAAGCTTTAAAATGGAGATAGATTTGCCGTGTGTATTATTTTATCAAATCCGTGAGAGCTATAACGTCGCCCGCGCCGGTAATGAGAAGGGTGTCGCCCTCTTTAAGCTCGGCGTTAAGGATCTTTGCCAGAGCTTCAAAGCTTTCCGCCGCCACGGCGCCGTCAATTTTTGACGCCAAAAGCTCGGAGGATACGCCGAGGGTATCCGTCTCTCTTGCGCTGTAAATGGGCAGGAGATAGGTTTTATCCGCCTCTCCGAGGGCGGTGGCAAAATCCTCAAGCAGCTCTGCGGTGCGGGAATAGGTATGTGGCTGGAACACGCATATCACTCTGCCGCCTTGTGCCATTCTTGCGGCACGGATGGTGGCGCGTATCTCCGTGGGATGGTGGGCGTAATCCTCAAATATCTTTGCTCCGCGCACCTCTTTTTTGAACTCCATGCGGCGCTTTGCGCCCATAAAGCTATCAAACGCCTTGGCTGCCTTTTCTCTGTTGCCGCCGCATATATCAAGGGCGGCAAAGGATGCAAGTGCGTTATAAACGTTATGCTCTCCCGCAACGGGCAGGGAAACAGCGTATTTTTCCCCATCGGGGCAGATCACCGTGAAGCGGGGATTGCCATTCTCTATCTTGATATCAACGGCGCGGTAATCGTTGTTTTCTCCGATGCCGAAGGTAATATGCTCTATACCCTCAAGGGCGATACGGGTGTTTTCGTCGTCGCCGTTTGCAAGAACCCTGCCGCCGTTTGCAATGGAAAGTCTTGCGTAGCTTGCAAAGGATGCGCGCACCGCCTCAAGATCCGCAAAATAATCGGCGTGGTCGAATTCTATATTCAGTATGACCGCAAGATTGGGGCAGAAGGAAAGGAAATTATCCATATATTCGCAGGATTCAAAAATGAAATCCTTTTTGCCGCCGATGCGGTAAGCACCGCCCATGCCTGCGTATTCCGCGCCCGAAATGACGGTGGGATCCATACCCGTTTCCGCAAATATATGCGCCGCCATGGAAACGCAGGTGCTTTTTCCGTGGGCGCCGCTGATGCCAACGCGATTTGTATACGCGGACATAACGAAGCCGAGAAAATCCGCACGGCTGACCGTGGGGATGCCTCTTCTTTGGGCTTCCAGATACTCGGGATTATCGGGAGAAATTGCAACGGTGTAAACAAAAAGCTCCGCATCCTGAATATTTTCCGCATTATGGGAATAATATATAACAGCGCCCTCCTTTTCAAGCCTCTCCGTAAGAGGGGAGCGGCGTCTGTCCGAGCCGCTTACCTTGCAGTTCATGAGCGCGGCAATATGGGCAAGGCTGGACATATGTATGCCGCCGATACCGCAGAAAAAAACCTTTTTTCCGCCCGCCAGCATCTCGCATATTGCCTTTGCTCCGTATCTTGTGTTGGGTAGTGACATATGGTACCTCGGTTTGTTAACAAATTGTTTAAAAAGGATATCGATTTTAGAATTTTTTGTTCACATAGCCATCATATAAGGCAAATATAATGATAAAAAGGACATAATTTGGTCGGATTTCGACTGTATGAAGGAGAATTTTTAATGGAAATCACTGATATCAAAGTAAGAAAGCTTTTTGACGAGGGCCCCATGAAGGCCATCGTTTCCGTCACCTTTGACGGTCAGCTTGCTCTGCACGACGTTAAGGTCATCAGCGCAAGAGAGAAGATCTTTATCGTAATGCCCAGCCGCAAGAATCCCGACGGAACATACCGTGACATCGTTCACCCCATCAACTCCGACTTCCGCGCAAGAATGGAGGAGCAGGTGATCGACGCGTATAACCGCGAGGTTGCTCTTGCCGAGGTTATGGCAAACGAGGAGAATTCCGAGTCTGCCTTTGCTGACGGCAGCGAGGGCACGGATCTTTGATCTGTTAACAGTATACCACCGAACGAAAAAAGTGTCAACGGAAATTTTCCGTTGACACTTTTTGTTTTGTTCCGCGGAAGTAAAGAAATGCGGAGAATTGAAAAAACCGCCGTGCGCGCGGCGGTTTTTCTTTAAAATTTACGCGTTAGCTTCGTCAGCATTCTTGACGATCTGAACGCCGTCGTAGAAGCCGCAAGCTGCACAAACACGGTGCGCACGAGTATACTCGCCGCAATGAGGGCACTTTACAAGTCCGGGAGCGGTGAGCTTCCAAACGTTGGAACGTCTCTTATCTCTGCGAGCCTTAGAAACTTTTGCCTTTGGTACTGCCATGGTTACACCTCCTGAGTTGCGGAAAACCGCTATCTAATTATTTTATAAACTTAATTATTGATCCGCCGGATCATCGGGGAATTTCATGGTGCGAAGCACGTCCCAACGGGGATCATGCTCTTTTTTGTTGCAGCCGCAGTCTCCGTTCTTCAGAGATTTGCCGCAACGGGCGCACATACCGGGACAATCGGGATCACACAGCACCTTTGATGGAAATTCAAAGGCGATGCTGTCGGAAAGCTCCTTTACAGGAGCGATCTTGCCGTTTTCGGCAATCAGGTACTCGGAGGAATAGTCTGCAACCTCCTCCTCGTTTTCGAGGGTACCCTTGGCGGCTACGGTGCGTTCGAAGAAGAACTCCAGCGTTCCGTTTACCTGCTCCAGACAACGGGCACATTCCCCCTGCCAGGGAGCTGAAACATCCAGCTCCAGGCGGATATAGCCTGCGTTATCCACAGCCCTGCCCTTTGCGTGAGCGCCGTGGGGGAAGGAAACATCCGCAAGCGCCATCGGAGCCTCTTCACCCATATCGGGGGTGAAATCAAACTCAATATCGATGGTGGAAGCTTCTCCCGTTAAGAGAGCAGTAAGGTCAATTATCATCTCAAATGCCCTCCAAAATCGCACAATTACTCACGATTGAACAACAGCACAAGATATTATACACACAAATACTGCCATTGTCAAGGTTTTTTTGATTTTATCGTTGATTTTCAGCGATTTTTTTAATTTTTAAAAGTATTTTTCTCACTCTTCGTTTCTTCTGCTTTACTTTCCTCCGTGCCCGTGATAAAATAAAGCTATATAAAAAATAACGGAGAATGATATGGAAAAGATAAACGTTAAAATTCTTTCGCCTCTTGGTAAAATACCCGTTTATTCAAGTGAATACGCCGCCGCAGCTGATCTTTTTTCTGCAGAGGAGAGCGCAGTTGCCGTGGCGCCCGGTGAAACCGTACTGATCCACACGGGCATTGCTATGGAGATCCCCGTGGGATACGCAGGCTTCGTATACGCAAGAAGCGGACTTGCCTCAAAAAGGGGACTTGCCCCCGCAAACAAGGTGGGTGTTATCGACGCGGATTACCGCGGTGAGATAATGGTCGCCCTCCATAATCATTCCTCCGCTCTTCAAACGGTGGAGAGCGGTGAGCGCGTTGCCCAGATGGTTATTGCACAGGCACCGCAATTTGAGTTCTGTGAAGCAACCAAACTTACGGATACCGTGCGCTCCGACGGAGGCTTCGGCTCCACGGGCAGGAAATGATTATTTTCTCTGTTCCCAATCTGCTTTCGTAAGACCGTAGAAATATTCGTCTATATATCTTCCGCCGTGGAAGTACATCTCTCTGTGCACGCCTTCTTCCTTGCAGCCCAGAGAAAGATGCAATCTTTTTGAAGCTTCGTTGCCCTCCATTACGCGGGCGTTCAGCTTATTAAGGCGAAGCTCGCCGAAGCAGTAGTCAAGGAGTATGCTCATCATGGTTTTTGCATATCCCTTGCCCGTGTGCCCGTCACAGACCGCAACGGCGATCTGGAACGTGCCGTGGCGCTTGTCTACCGCGTAAAGATCGAGAGAGCCTACAACGTTTCCTTCCGCATCCTCTGCCGCAAGGTCCATATTGCCTTTCTCCCTGGACTTCGCAAGGAACGTGGCAAATCGCTCCTCTGCGGAACGCTCGCATTCGGGACCCTCTGCCTCGGAATAAAAATTGAAGCGCCTTTCGCTGTCAAAATAGTTATTGAAAAAGTGCACCCAGTCGGCGTTTGTCTGGGGGCGCAGGGTGATACCGTTTCTGTGCCAACGGTATGCGGAAAGATCGTTTTTCATAGACGCTCCTCGTTTTTTCTTCCTTTTATAATATTGTAGCATTGTTTTGAATATTATGCAAGCATTTTGTGAGGTCTGTTATGTACGACGTTATTTTAAAGAACTGCCGTCTTTTTGACGGTGAAAGGTTTATTGAAGGCGGCACCGATATTGCCGTTTACGGCGGTAAAATTGCCGCAATCGGCGGGATTGAGGACTATAATGCCGATTTTAAGATAGACTGCACGGGTATGACCGTTACTCCGGGTCTTATTGACGCTCACGCCCATCTTGCGCCATACGCGGGCATCGGAGTTGACCCAAAGCTTGCCTGCCTGCCCTTCGGCGTTACCGCCGCTCTTGACGCGGGAAGCGTTGGCTGTAACACCGTTGATTCCGTTGCGCACGCAATGTACACCGCCCCCGTGGAAACGCGGCTTTTTATGAACGTCTGCTCCTACGGGCTTAACAGCCTGCGCTCCTATCCGGAGGATATAGACCCGGAAAAATTCGATAAGAAAAAAATAGAACGTATGTTTGAAAAATATCCCGACAAGCTGTGCGGTCTTAAAATAAGAATGGGCAAGGAATGCTCCCGTCATTACGGCAAAGCACCTCTTGCCGCCGCCCTTGATCTTGCTCACGGCCTCGGCGTGCCTCTTTGCACCCACGTTTCAGACCCCGATTTTCCCGCGGGTGAGCTTGCTGAAATGATGGGCGAGGGAGATATTTTCACCCACACCTATCAGGGCAGGGGGAATACCGTAATTGACGGGGATAGGATAGATCGCCGTATTCTGGAGGCCCGTGAGCGGGGAGTGATATTCGACGTGGGAGACGCTTGCTTCCATTTTGATTTTGAGGTTTTCAAGATCGCTCTTGCAGAGGGCTTCTTGCCCGATATTATCGGCGGCGACGTTACGGATAAGGGCGTGTTCTTCAGCGGTACCTTTGCTTTGCCGATGACCCTTTCAAAGCTTGTTTCTCTCGGTATGGACGAGGGGGAGGTCCTTCGCCGCGCAACCTCCGGCGCCGCAGATATTTTGGGCTTCACGGGCGGCAGACTGAAGGTGGGAGAGAGAGCCGATATTGCGGTATTTGAGGTAAAAAACGACGGCGGCGTGCTCTTTGACGGCAGACGCCACCGCATAGACGCTTCCTATTTCCTTGCTCCCCGTATGACCCTGAAGGACGGAAATATCGCCTGGAGAAGCATTGAGTTCAGGAATGATTTTTGAACGGCAGTGAGTTGATGACAGACTCGAAGTAAAAAAGCTCCCGCAGACCGAGTCTGCGGGAGCTTTTTCATAATTACTTGGAAAGGAATTCAACGGTCTTGCGAGCTACCATAAGCTCCTCGTTGGTTTTGAGGACGTAAACGGCAACCTTGCTGTTATCCGTGGTGATCTTTCCGTCGGAGCTGCGCTCAAGCTCCGCATCGTTCAGCTCAACGCCAAGCCAAGCGAGGCGCTTCAGCACCGCGGTGCGTACCTTGTGGCTGTGCTGACCGATACCGCCCGTGAAGGCGATTCCGTCAAGACCCTCCATATATGCGGAGAACATACCGATGTATCCTACGATATTATCAACGAATGCGTCGATAGCCAGCTGTGCGTTCTTGTTTCCGTCCTCTGCGGCGGCGATAACGTCGCGCAGGTCGTTGGAAACACCGCTGACACCCAAAAAGCCGCTTTCCTTGGAAAGCTTCTTCATTACCGTATCAAGATCGCCGTACTTGTTTACAAGCTCGGGAATGCAGAATACGTCGAAATCGCCCACGCGGTTGTTATGGAACAGACCGCTTTGGGGAGTTGCGCCCATGGAGGAAGCAACGCTTTCTCCGTTCTTGATAGCGCAGATGGAGGAGGAGCCGCCAAGGTGTACGGATACTACCTTCGTAGCTTCGGGCTCCAGCTCCTGCATCTTCATACCGATGTAGCTGTGGGAGGAGCCGTGGAAGCCGTAGCGGCGCACGCCCATCTCGTCCTTCCATTCCACGGGAACGCCGTATATTACGCGCTCGTCGGGAATGGTTGCGTGGAAGCTGGTTTCAAAATAAGCCACCTGCTTAAGATCGGGCCAACGCTCGGATACCTGCTTCATCATATTGATGTAGATGGGGTTGTGAGCGGGAGCAAAGGAGATGAACTTCTCCTGCTTTGCGATAAGCTCGTCGTTTACGAGCTGTGCACCCTTAAGGGCGCCGCAGTGAACTGCCTTGTAGCCTACTGCGTCAAGCTCGTCAAGACCTTTTAAGATGCCCGCCCCTGTAAGCGCGTCCATAAGAAGGGCAAAGGCGTCGCCGTGTACCTTGCAATCGCAAGCACCCTTGACGGTGTTATCTCCCGTGGAGATGCTGTATGCGCCGCCTGCGGTGCCGATATTTTCTATCTCGCCCGTTGCAAGCACCTTTTCGTTATTTGCAAAATCAAAAAGCTTGAACTTAAAGCTGGTGGAGCCAAGGTTCAGAACTATTACGTTGCGAATTTCTTTCATTTTTTCCTCTTTTAAGATATTGCCCCGCCTCGCTCCTTTTGAGGGGCAGGACGGGGCAATTATTTATGGAGCTTAAGCGTTGCCGTACTTCTCTGCGAAGCGCTTCATTGCCTTCTCAAAGCAGAGCATAGGAACGCGCGCGGAGCCTGCGCCCATAAGACCGCCGGTGTAGTTGAACATACCGCCGTGGATCTCGGGGCAGATGCCGGTTTCCAGAACCTTACGGATATCGATACCTACGGGGAGGAAGTCGAAATCAAGGTTAGGAATGGGGAAGTTGTAGTTGCGGGCGATACAGATCTGCTCCATCTCGCGGGAGATGCCGATAGCATCCTTCAGCTTAAGACCGCGGAGGTTGCATACGATGGGGGAAGCACCTGCGGCGATACCGCCCATACCTGCGCACTCAACTACGCAGCTGTCACCGATCCAGGGAAGCTGATCGCTTTCCTTGAAGGAGGAGGAGGTGTATTTACCCTTCATCATAGGTGCGGGAGCGCAGAACCACTCGTCGCCGAGGCCTGCAACCTTAATACCGAACTCAACGCCGTTTCCGCAGATAGCGGTAACCATGGTGGAGTAAGGAGTGCCAACTGCGGAGAGCATAGCCGCACGGCTTGCGCCCTGACCGAAGCAGTGGAAGAAGCGAGGAGTCTCAACGATGTAGTCGAGAACCTTCATGATCTGCTCCTTGGGCATATCGAGCTTGAAGAGCTCGGGAAGAACCTTCTTATCGAAGAGAAGGTCTGCAGCGGTCTGACGGGTATGGTTCTCGTCACCCATCTGCATAGCCTCTGCAAGAATGGGCTTGGTAGCAAGACCGCCCATGTTCTTTGCAACGATAGCCATTACGGGGAGAAGCTCCTCGCGCATATAGCGGAGGTAATCTGCGATTTCCTGGCTGTAAAGACCCCAACCGCAGAATCCGCCCTGGTTGGGACCCTCTGCGGGGAAGGTAGCGGCGATCTTACCGGTTGCGCGATCCTCGGTAACGATCATTGCAACGCTCTTGGTAATAATACCGGTACCTGCACCAACGGTGTTGGTGTCAAGAGCGGAGAGAAGCTTGATCTTGCCGCTTGTAATAAGCTTCATAGCCTCTTCCTCGTTCTTTGCCCAACCCTCAAAGAGGCAGGCGGAAACGAGTCCGCGGCGGTGAAGCATAACCATGTCCTCGTGCTCGATGGGAGGACCGGAGTGGATGATGGTGTAATCGTCAAGACCCTCAACTACCTCGCCTGCGGGCTTAACGTCTACCCAGTAGGGCTGAGAGTTGATAACGTAGTTAACTGCGGTCTCGTTTGCCGCGTCGATCTTTGCCTTAAGGTCGGGAGAGCTGATTGCCGCCTGAGCGTTTGCAACCTCTGCATTGACCTTGAAGGGAGGACGCCACTGGAGCTGAGTTGCCTTTACGTTCTGGGATACGAGAGAATCGTAGAAGAACTGAAGGCCCACATTTATAACGCGAAGATCGCTTGAATAATTCTTTTCTGCCATTGTTCTGTCCCCCTTATCTGTTCTCAAGCGCATTCATAAGAGCGCTTGCAAGCTTGGTGCTCTGGTAGTTGCTTGCGGTTACGATAACGCCTGCATCGCGGAGCATATTCTCGCAGGCGGGAACGTCCTGGGGATCCTCGAGAGAGCCGCAAATGTTTGCGATAAAGGTGATGGCACCCTTTCTCTCCTCAAGAATTGCCTTGCAAGCCTCTGCAAAGGGACGAACGGGATCAAGGTGAACGCCGGGGCCTGCGATGAAGTCCATGGTTACTACTGCAACGCTGGGATCAGCAAGCTCCTTCTTCAGGCGCTTCAGCTTGAGGGCGGGATCAAAGATGGGGTGAGGAGCCTCAGCGGTGAAGTCCTCTGCACCAAGGTCAAGAATGCAGTGACCAACGCTTACGTCGTGGTCGGGGATCTGCTCTGCGTACTTGGTCTTAAGGTTGGAGTAGAGCTTAACGCCCTTGTTGTTCTGGGTGTAGTAGATCATGCCTTCCTCGGTGAAGGTACCGCCGGAGAAGAGTCCGCGAACGTACTTCTGCTCGGGACCGTACTTCTTGATCTCGCGGGCAACGATCTCTTCGATCTCCTTGTCGGTAAAGCCGAGGGTGGTAGCCTTGCCGGTGGCAAGCTCTACTGCCTTGGTAGCCGCATCCTGGAGAGTGAAGGTTGCGTGAACCTTGTGACCTGCAAAGAGGCTCTCGTCACTGCCAAGGAACATGGCAACAACGGGCTTGCGGAGGTTGTCTGCCTCGTTTAAGATCTTTGCCATAACGGTAAGGTCAGCAAGCTTGGAAACAAGCACGATAACCTGAGTATCGGGATCAGCCTCCAGGCGCTTCATGCCTGCAAGCATAGTGATACCGCCGATCTGGGGAAGAAGGTCGTGTCCGCCGGTACCGATGATGGAGGAAACGCCGAGACCGCATTTTTCAACGAGGCAGGCAACCTCCTGAGCGCCGGAGCCGGAAGCGGCTACGATGCCTACGGGGCCGGGACGAACGATGGAGCCTGCGGCAAGCGCAACTCCCTTGATAAGACCAACGCCGCAGTCGGGGCCCATAACGAGGCGGCCGCGCTCTGCGCCGAACTGCTTGACCTCAAGCTCCTCCTCAAGGCTTACGTTATCGGAGAAGATGAATACGTCAAGACCCATGGCAAGTGCGCGCTTAGCCTCAGCTGCAGCGTACTCGCCGGGGAGAGAGATCTGGGCGAGATCGTAGCCGTCCTCGCGGAGGTCGATCTCGGAAAGGGACTTATATACGTTTGCGCCCTCTTCGCCGACGTTCTTGTGGTCGATGATATCCATCATCAGCTGGAATGCCTCTGCCAGCTTCTCCTCGGTGTCTGCGGTGCAGGCAAGGATAAGGTCGTTGGGAGTTGCATCCTCGGGGATGGTGTAACCCAGCTCAACAAGAACCTCGATATTTGCGGGGGTGCACATTGCAACCTCGGAGTTTTCAATGCCTCCGAGAGCCGTTACCTTGTCGCCGATACCCATAAGGGAAACGGAGTCAACGTAACGGTTTTTCTTAAGTTGAATCTTTTTCATATCGTTCCTCTTGTTTGAATTAGATGTTTTTGCGATCTGCCTTCATGGTGCCGTCCTCGCCGCAGGATACGACGGTGCGGTACTTCGCGGATTCGGGATCCGCATCGGGGCAGTCGGTACGCACGTGACAGCCGCAGCTTTCGTTGCGCAGATATGCGGAATGAGCAAGTGCCAGAGCGGCAATGAGATCGTTCTCCAGACGGAGAAGCTTTACGATGCCGAAGAAGGGAATAGCGGTGGTAAGACCGCGAACCTCCAGAAGAAGCTCGTTCAGCTTTGCGATCGCCTTTTCGATAGCCGCACCGTTACGGAGCACGTTCAGGTCCTCGGAAAGGATCTTGCCGAGCTCTGCGCGGATGGCGTCAGCTCTGCCGGGAACGGGAGGGATACCCTCGCGGTTCACGATGGCGTTTGCCTGATCCATGCAGGGCACGTATGCGTCCTGTGCGTTGTCATTCAAAAACTCGCAGGCGCTTTCTCCTGCGATATTACCGAATACGAGTATCTCAAGACCCGCGTTACCGCCGACGCGGTTGGCGCCGTGGATTCCGCCGACAGCCTCGCCGCAGGCGTAAAGACCGCGAAGCCCCTTTACGGAGCAATCGCTGTTTATAACAACGCCGCCGAGAGAGGTGTGGGGAGCGGGTGCTATCTCAAAGGGGGTGGTGGCAATATCTATGCCCACGTCCGCGTAGCGCTTAACGTAGGAGGGGTAGAGAGTGTCAAGCTTCTCTCTGCCAACGCCCGTAGCGTCAAAGAACACTCCGCCGTTTTCGGTGCCTCTGCCCTCCGCGATCTCGCGGAATATGCAACGCGCCTGAACGTCCTTGTTAACGCATTCCGCATCCTCGGAATAATTCAGCATAAAGCGCTCGCCCTTTGCGTTCTTGAGAACTGCGCCCTCAAAATACATGGTGGTGATAACGCTCTTGCCGCGCAGCTCCTGGGGGGCAACTGCGGCACTGGGCTCAAACTGAATAAATTCCATATCGGTAAGCTCTGCGCCCGCGTAATACGCCATTGCAACGCCGTCGCCTCCGATATCCTTGGAGTTGGTGGAGAAGGGATAAATATTGCAGAAGCCGCCGCAGGCAAGGACTACTACGTCGGCAACGTAAGCGGAGAACACTTCGTTAGTATAATCGGCAACCACTGCGCCGATAACTCTGTCGTCCTTCTTGAGAAGACGGAGAGCACGGGTGTTTTCCATAAAGTATACTGTGGGGTTAGCCTCAAGCTCGCGCTTGATGGCGTTCATGATCGCAACACCGGTGTGATTGCCGGCACTTGCAACTCTGGGCACGCTTGCGCCGAGAGGACGGAGCAGAGAGTAGCTGCCGTCTGCATTGCGGTCGAACTCTATTCCAAGCTCCTTAAGAACGGGAATAAGCTCGGGCGCCTTGCTGCAAAGAGTGGTAGCCAGAGGCACGTCGCACTGTCCGCGACCGCTCACGAGGGTATCCTTGAGGAAGAGGTCAACGGAATCCTCCGGGTGCAGGGGCATATTGAAGCCGTGCACGTAGGGAGAAGCGCCGACGCCCGTGCCGAGAATGGCTATGCTGCGGCCCTTGGTCTCAGCCAAGCGGCGCGCCGCCACGAGTCCGGAGATTCCGGACCCGATGACGAGCGCATCAAAAGTTTGAATGTTGATATTTTTCGGCATTTTATTAAACTTCCCAAATACCGCCGGCTGCCATGGAGCCTACGTTCTTTACGAACAGGTTGAGGAATCTGGGGTAGTTGTTTGCGGGGAACTCGAAGTGGAACTTTGCAAGACGAGCTGCCTTCTCCTCCTCGGAGATGCAGAGGTCGATTCTTCTGCCGAGAACGTCGATCTCGATCATATCGCCTTCCTCTACGATGCCGAGAGGTCCGCCGAGAGCTGCCTCGGGAGAAACGTAACCAACGGAAAGTCCGGAGGAACCGCCGGAGAAGCGGCCGTCGGTAATAACTGCGCAGGAGGTGAAGAGACCGGGATGACCCTTAAGCTCTTCCTGGAAGGTGAATGCGGTGGTACCGAAACGAGCCTTAAGGCCGAGGTAACGGATAACGCAAGCGTCGCCCTCGTTGATCTTGCCGGTGCGGAGAGCGGTAAGAGCATCGTCAAGGTTATCGAATACTCTTGCCTTGCCCTTGTATCCGGTCATAAGGTTCTGGGGAACAGCGGCGATCTTGATGATAGCTCCCTCGGGTGCGAGAGAACCGTAGAGAACGCCGATACCGGGCTCGGTCATAACGGGGTTGTCAAGGCTGCGGATAACGTCGTCGTTCCAAACTCTTGCATCCTTAACGTTCTCTGCAAGGGTCTTACCGGTAACAGTCATAACGTTGCCGTCCAGCTTGGGAAGGAGGTTCTTGAGCATAGCAGTCATACCGCCTGCCATGTCGAAGTCCTTAACGTTGTACATACCGGAGGGAGCGAGGTGGGAGAGAAGAGGAATGTCGTTTGAAGCCTCGTCGAAGTACTTCCACCAAGGAATATCGGTGTAGCCGCACTCGTGAGCGATAGCGGGGATGTGGAGAATGAGGTTGGAGGAAGCGGCAACAGCCATATCAAGCTTGATAGCGTTCTTGATAGCCTCAACGCTCATGATCTGACGTGCAGTGATGCCCTCGTCGAGAAGGTTCATGATCTGGAGACCTGCCTCGTACGCGCACTTGTAGATAGCAGAGCCTGCAGCGCACATGGAGGAGTTGTTGGGAAGAGTCATACCGAGAGCCTCGGCGATCATGCACATGGAGTTAGCGGTGGTCATGGAAGTGCATCCGCCGCAGATGCCCCAGCTGTGAGCGATAAGATCGTTGTACTCGTCCATGTCCATAAGACCCTTCTGAGCGGTACCAACCTTATCCTGTGCGTGAATGTGGAGAACTTCCTTACCGCGGTTGATACCGAGAGGCATATAACCGCCGGTAACGATGATGGTAGGAATGTCAAGACGTGCAGCAGCCATCAGATAACCGGGAACGATGGAGTCGCAGGTGCAGAGCATAACCATAGCGTCGAAGAAGTTACCCTCAACGGAGATCTCAACCTGGTCAGCAATGGAGTTACGGGAAGGAACCTCTATGTACTTGGGATCCTTAAGTACCATACCGTCGCAGATACCGGTGGTCATAACCTCAAGGGGAAGACCGCCTGCCTCGCGAACGCCCTGCTTAACTCTCTGAGCCAGCTTGTCAAGGTGTACGTGGCCGGGGTTGTACTCGTTCCAGGAGTTTACGATACCGATAAGGGGACGGTGGATCTCCTCCTCGGTGTAACCCATACCGAGCATAAGGCCGCGGCGGCACTCTTCAGCTTCGCCGAACTCCCAGCAGGATCTCATGTCTTCATACTTTTTCTTCTTAAGCATTGTTTTTTACCTCACTTTTAGAAATATGAATATGTTGATTTATTTATTTTTTTGACCGCCATCGGCGGAGGGGTAGCTTACTTGTTGAGGGTCATCTCTGCAAGCTCCTCAAGAGAGGGCTTGATAGCCTTGCTTACGTCGGGCTTGATATCGTATGCGTTGACGGGGTTGCCGTCGTCAAGCATCTTGTCGATGCATCCGTCAACGGACTGACCGCCGTCGATAACGAAGGTCTGACCAACGATGAAGCGGCTCTTGCTCTTATCGGCAAGGAAGAGCATCATGGGGGTGATGTCGTCTACGTTGCCAAGGAAGCCTGCGGGGATCTTGCGGAGGAAGCCGTCGCGGAGATCGGACTCGTCGTATCTGTCGGTAGCCTTGGTGGTGATAAAGCCGGGAGCGATACCGTTTACGTTGATGCCGTAGTGGATAGCCTCGATACCGAGGTTCTTGGTGAACATGTTAAGACCTGCCTTTGCAGCTGCGTAGGGAAGGGTCTTTCTTCTTACCCACGGAATGGTACCGTGAACGGAGCTTACGTTGATAATAGCACCCTCGATCTTGTTCTCGATCATATTGATCATAGCGTAGTGGGAGAGGTATGCTGCAGCGTTGAGATTGAGATTGATCTGGGAATCCCAGTAATCCATGGGCATCTTCTCAAAGCCGCCGAGAGGCATCTTGAGAGCGCCGCCTGCATTGTTGATAAGCACGTCGATGGTGCCGAACTTGGCAAGGAAGTCCTCCATCATCTTCTTGCATACGTCGTGCTCGCCTACGTTACCGCCGAGGACGATGGTCTGAACGCCGTACTTCTCGCACTTAGCTGCGATCTTCATAGCGCCGTCGGGATTGGTGTTGTAGGTTACGCCAACGTTGTAACCTTCCTTTGCGAATGCGATGGCAGCGGCTGCGCCGATGCCGTTGGAAGAGCCGGTAATAAGAACGTTCTTACTCATGGTTTCTCCTTTTGTCGTTTGACTTTATGATTTATTTTTTATCTCGTTTAAATGGGCTGTGACCGTGTAGAGGGGAAGGAACAGATATTCGGGAAGCACCGCGTTTACCTCACGGGTAAGCACCCTTGCGATCTCCGGTGCATCCAGCCCCTCCCTTGCGCATCTTTCGATCACGGAGTGGTAAGTGCTGACTGCGTTCTCGCAGACCGCGATGCAGTCCTCAACGGCCTTTTCTCCGAGAGCGATATCGCCTATTGGGTCGTAGCCGTGGCTGAGAATAAGATTGGTTGCGCCCAGCGCCTTAATGTCCGCAATGCTCTTTTCGTAGGGGGCAAGCTCCATATAAAGACCGATGCCCTGACTTTCCGTGCCGTTTGCCTGCAGGCTGTCACCGCAGATAACGGTCTTCGTTACGGTATCGAAAAAGCATACCGCGTCGCTGTCGTGTCCGGGGGTCTTTATCAGCTTAAGCCTGTTATGTACCGTTTCTCCGTCCTTCAGGATGCCGTCGGGCTCGGTGCCGCAAAGTCCTGCGGGTGCCTCGGGGCTGTACTCGGGAAATACGGAACGGATAAGCTTTGAGTATTTCAACGGATCCCTTAACTTGGGAAGCTGCTCCTCGGTGCAAAGAGCCGCAGTCTTAGGTGAAAGCTCCTTTATGCGCTTGTGTCCGCCCACGTGGTCGCCGTGTGTGTGGGTGCAAAGCAGGTATTTTGCGTCCTCCAAAGAAAGCCCCAGCTCCGAAAGGGCGGGGATGAGAGTGTCGTCCACTCTCTCGCCGCAGTTTGCGGAGTCTATAAGAACGCAATCGCCTTTTTTGTCGCCCACTAAAATAACGGACGTCCAAACGCAACCGAAGGGGACGCGGAGAACGTAAACGTCTCCGCTTACCCTTTCAAAACGCGCACTCATTTTCTCTTGCAGTTCTTAACGGTCTCAACTACGCGCTCGGTGTGAGCCTTGATCTCCTCGTAGTCGCAGGTACCCTTGGTGGGGTGGGTAAGACCGGTGCCGAGAGCAACGGCGTATGCGCCGTCGTTGAACCAATCCTGAATGTTGTTGATATTTACGCCGCCAACGGGAACCAGACGGGCGTGGGGAAGGGGACCCATAACTGCCTTGATGAAGCCGATGCCGCCAACTGCGGTAGCGGGGAACGCCTTAACCACGTCGCAGCCGTACTCCATAGCGTTTACGATCTCGGTAAGAGTCTGAACGCCGGGCATGTATACAACGCTGTAACGGTTGCAGAGAAGAGCAACCTCGGGCTTGAAGTTGGGGGCGATGATGAAGCTTGCGCCCGCAAGGATGCAGGCACGTGCGGTCTCAACGTCAAGAACGGTACCTGCGCCAACGTAAGAATCAAGATTCTTTTCCTTGATCTCCTTGGCAACGGTCTCGATGATGTTGAGCGCACCGGGGGTGCTCATGGATATCTCAAGGATGGAGCAGCCACCGTCGCGGATAGCGCGGGTACGGGTCATTGCGTCAGCCTCGTTGTTATCGCGTACGATACCTACGAGACCGTTCTTGTGCATATTCTCAATAACTTTGATTCTCTGAATTTCCATTTTTGTTGCTCCTTATCTCTGGATACGGCCGTTGCCGCTGCCTGCGATGAGGTTGAGAACGTCTTCCTTGGTGAAGCGAACGTAGTCGCCGTATACGGTGTGCTTGAGAGCGGAACCGCCGATAGCGTACTCGATGATCTTCTGGTAGTCGTTATCAAAGTTGCGGAAGCCGTAGATAAGAGAACCGCCGAAGCTGTCGCCGCCGCCGATACGGTCAACGATGTTGGTGATGCTGTACTTGCGGCTCTGATAGAATCCGCCGTCACGGATGGCAAGAACGCCGGACCAGTTGTTGTGGTCTGCGCTGATGCTCTCGCGGAGGCTTACTGCAAGTGCCTTAACGTTGGGGTAGGTATCCATAACGATCTTTGCAAGATCCTTGTACATATCGGTGTTAAGCTTGCCGGAGTCAACGCCGGTCTCAAGCTCGATGCCGAGGCACTTCTGGCAGTCCTCCTCGTTTGCGATCATAACGTCGATATACTTTGCGATCTCGGGCATAACCTCAATGGGCTCCTTGCCCCACTTCCACAGCTTCTTGCGGTAGTTAAGGTCGCAGGAAACGGTGATACCCTTCTCCTTGCACTTCTTCAGTGCCTCAAGGGTAGCCTCGCAAAGGCTCTCGGAAAGAGCGGGAGTGATACCGGTAACGTGGAACCAGTCTGCGTCTGCAAGAATGGTATCCCAATCGAAGTCGCCGGGCTTAACTGCGGCAATAGCGGTATTGTCACGGTCGTAGATGACCTTGGAGGGGCGCATGTTGGAGCCGGTCTCGGTGAAATAAAGACCAAGGCGCTTGTCCGTCAGCTTGATGGCGGAGGTATCAACGCCGAAGCGGCGAAGCTCGTTAATTGCAGCTCTGCCGAGGTCGTTTGCGGGAAGAGCGGTAACGTATCTTGCCTCGTCACCGTAAGAGCTTACGGCAACGGCAACGTTAGCCTCTGCGCCGCCGAAGGTGCATACCATGTTGGGGGTCTGGAGGATCATCTCTCTGCCGGGAGGGGTGATTCTGAGCATAAGCTCGCCAAAGGTAACTACTTTTTTCATTTGTGTTCTCCTTTTGTATTGATTTCGTTTTTTGATTTCTTGTTTATTTTTAGCGAATTTTATACACATACATTTTATCGCAAATATACATTTATGTCAATAATTATTTTACTTTGGTGTGCTTTCGGGAAGCGAATATTTATTTTAGAGAAATGAGGCGGAAAACCTTGATAAATAAAGGGCCGATAAGGCAAAAAGAGGCTGAAATCGGGATGCTTTTTATAAAAGCCTGCGGATTTTTTGTAAAAGCTTTTTGGGGGGCGAAAAAAGCTTCGGGTTTATTTTTAGGGAATGTTTATAAAAGATTATTTTAAGGGAAAGATGAGTGATAATTTTCTTTGCGGGAGCATATATTTTAGCGGATAAAGGGCAGCGGCGCGCCGCAAAAGGCATAATAATCCCTGCCCCAAAGGAGGAAAAATGGCAGAAAAACAGAGCGCTGTGCCGTCTGAAGGAAGAACGTTTACTGAGGATCTTTTCGGAGATGCGGTATTTTGCGATATCTCCGAGGAGTTTACCTTGCCCGAATACGAGCCGGAAATAAAAAAGATACTGCGCGTTACCGCAAGGGTGCTCCCTGCGGGAAAATACGTTGGCGGCGGCAGGGCGGAATTTGCGGGAAGTGTGGTCTACGGACTTATTTACAGAGGCACGGAGGGGGAGACGGGATGCGTTTCTCTGTCTTCCGATTACGAGTTTGCCGTGCCTTGCAATAACGGAGACAGGGAGATCGCGGTATTTGCGGACACGGTGGCGGATAGCGTTATGTGCCGCCCCCTTGCTCCACGCAGGCTTCAGTTCCGCACAAGGCTTAAAAGCCGCGTGCAGATGCTTTCCGATTCCGCAGTTCCCCCGTGTGATGCGCCTCCCCTTACGGAGATACTGCGCAGCACTGCCCCCGTATGTCTTCGCAAAAGGATCACCGGCGGAGAATTTGAGATCGGCGGAGATATAAAGGTGCAGGGAAGACCCCTTGCCTGCGACGGCACCGTAAGCGTAACGGAGATGCACTGTGAGCAGGGCGAGGTATATTGCCGCGGCGAGCTTTGGGCGAGAGTTACCTGCGAGGACGGTGGGCTTATTACCTATGAAAAGCGTATTCCCTTTGAAAGGCGCTTTGACGGAGACGTGGATAAAAGCTGGCTGTGCCGCCCCATTGCCTCCTGTTGGTCCTGTGAATACACGGGCGATGAGAACGGAGGCGAGGTAAGCGCCGTGGCGGAGGTTGAGGCGGAGTGCTGTGCGGCTTTTTCCGTGGCTCTTGCACGGGACGCCTTCGTATGCGGCGCTCCCTCCGTTGCGGAAAAAAGCAAAACGGAGCTTACCTCCTGCGTTGACTGCGGCAGCGTTACCGTTCCCGTAAACGGAAGCAGAGTGCTTACGGGCGAGGAAGCGGGACTTGATCGGGTGTGCGCTCCATGGTGGGAGGTCGCCTTTGAAAATCCCGAAAGAGACGGCTCGGGGGCTGCCGTGCGCGGCAACGCCGTGCTGCATTGCATCCTGCAGGGAGAGGGCGGAGAATGCGCTCCCGTAAAAATAGAGATGCCCTTCAGGGTTCGTCTTGAAGGCGTGGCCTCGGGCGGCGGCAGACTTTACGGAAACCTCAGCGGAACTCTCTCCTCCGTCAGAATAAAGACGGAGAAGGGAAGCGTCAGCGCCGAGGGAGAGCTTTCCGTATCCGTTATAATAACGGAAAAGGCGACGGAGAGCACGGTGTGCTCCGTTAAGACCGTACCCTCAGAGGATGAAAAAACGCCGTTCGGCGTTTCGGTCGTGTATCCCCAAAAGGGTGATTCACTGTGGCAGATAGCAAAGCGCAGAGGGGTATCTCCCGCGGAGCTTTGTCGCATGAACGGACTTTCCGCCGAGCTTTGCGAGGATCCCGATTCCGAGGAAAGCCTTGCAGGGGTACGGGCGCTGACGTTAAAAAGATGACTGATTGATGAAAAAGGCAAAAGCCTTCAGGGTTTTTGCCTTTTTGTTTTTTCAAAATCCCCACCTTTTAGCACAAAAACGGACTTTACATCCGACCTCTGCTGTGTTAAAATTTAAAAAAAGATATTCGACTGCGGAGGTAAATATGGCAGAATTCAGACTCTGCGCCTTTTCGGATGAGGCGGACCGTGCCCTTGAGGGGCAGATAAGTGCCCTTTCGCGCAACGGCGTTTCCCGTATGGAGATACGTGGCGTTGACGGCAAAAACGTTGCCGATATAGACGTTGCCGCCGCTTGTGAGATAAAAAAACGGCTGGACGGAAACGGGATCGAGGTCTTTTCCATCGGCTCCCCCATTGGAAAGATCGGTATTAAAGATCCTCTTCAGCCGGAGATCGACCGCCTTTCCCGACTTATAGAAACCGCCCGTGTTCTGGGCGCTGAAAAAATGCGCATCTTCAGCTTTTATATCCCCAAGGGAGAGGATGCGGATCCGTACTTCGACGAGGTTGGGGAAAGACTTCTGCGCTTTACGGAGGCGGCGGAGGGAAGCGGTATTCTTCTGTGCCACGAAAACGAGAAGGGCATCTTCGGGGATACGGCAACAAGATGCCTGAAGCTTCTTGACGCACTGCCGAAGATAAAGGGAGTATACGACCCCGCAAACTTTATGCAGTGCGGGGAAGAGCCCATTGCCGCCTACGGTCTGCTTGCCTCTTATCTTGAATATATACATATCAAGGACGCGGCAAGGGACGGAAGCATCCATCCCGCGGGATACGGCGATTGCCGTATGGAAGAGCTGCTTACTGCCTGCGCAAAGAACGGTCATCTGTGCCTGACGGCAGAGCCGCATCTTAAGATATTTGCGGGGCTTGCGGCACTGGAGAACGACAGCGCGGAGGATCTGAGCAGGAAGTACAGCCGCGGCTTCAAGACAAACGGCGAGGCATTTGACGTTGCCATAAGATCCCTTAAAACCGTTATCGAAAAGACGGGAAATACTTACAGATAAAAACGGATAAAAGTACGGATAAAAAGGAGAACGGATATGATCTGCGGAGCACAGCTTTACACGGTAAGAGAATTTTGCAAAACACCCGAGGACGTGGCAAAGACCCTTGAGCGCGTTGCCGCTATGGGATACACCGCCGTTCAGGCAAGCGGCATCTGCGCCGTTGATCCCGTGTGGTTCAAGGAGCAGCTTGATAAGAACGGTCTTATCTGCCCCCTTACCCATACGAAGGTGGATCTGCTTACGGAAAAGACCGATGCTGTCATCAAGGCGCACGAGGTTATCGGCGCTGACTATATCGGTCTTGGCTGGCGCAAGCTGCAAAACGGCGAGGGCTACGAAGGCTTTGAAAAGATATTTCTGCCCGTTATGAAGAAGATTGCGGATGCGGGCAAGCTGTTTATGTATCATAACCACGGCCATGAGTTCGAGACCTACGAGGGCACGGTGATACTTGATACTATGGCGGAGCGCATTCCCGCTTCTCTTATGGGCTTTACCCTTGATACCTATTGGGTAAAGGCGGGAGGCTGCGATCCCGTTGAATATATAAACAAGTTAAGCGGCAGACTTGATTGCGTTCACTTCAAGGATATGGGTGAGGAAAAACGCATGGAGTGGGTAGGAAACGGCTCTCTTGATTTTGAGAAGATAGTTGCCGCCTGCGAGTCTGCGGGAACCAAATACGCCTTCGTTGAGCAGGATAACTGCAACGGAGAGGATCCCTTTGAATGTCTTGAAAAAAGCTGTAAATATCTGAAGTCCCTAGGGCTTAAGTAAGGAGGAAAATATGCTTACACTCGGAATAATCGGGTTTGGTAACATGGGCACCGGTCACGCAAAAAACATACTTGCGGGCAAATGCCCCGAGATAAAGATCACCGCAGTTGCTGACCTGAAGGAAGCGCGCATTGCGGAGGCCAAAAAAATGTTTGCCGAGGCGGGCGCGGAGATGCCCGAGTTCTTCTCCTCGGGCGAGGAGCTTCTTGCCGCAAAGAAATGCGAAAGCGTTATTATCTGCGTGCCTCATTACGGTCACGTTCCCTTTGCCGTAGAAGCGTTTGCCAAGGGATATCACGTAATGGTGGAGAAGCCTGCGGGAGTCTGTACTGCCGACGTAAGAGTGATGAACAAGGCGGCAAAGGAAAGCGGCAAGGTCTTCGGTATGATGTTCAATCAGCGCACAAACTGCGTATACCGTAAGATAAAGGAAATGATAGATTCGGGTGAGCTTGGCGCAATGCGCCGCTTTAACTGGATAATCACAAGCTGGTACCGTCCCCGCGCTTATTACGATTCCGGTGATTGGCGCGCAACCTGGAGCGGAGAGGGCGGCGGCGTTCTGCTTAATCAGTGCCCCCATCAGCTTGATCTGTGGCAGTGGTTCTGCGGTATGCCCCGAAAAATAAGCGCAAATCTGCACTTCGGTAAATGGCACGATATAGAGGTAGAGGACGACGTTACCGCTTACGCGGAGTATGAAAACGGTGCAACTGCCGTGTTCGTTACCTCCACGGGTGACTATCCCGGAACAAACCGTCTGGAGATAACCTTTGATAAGGGCAAGCTGGTTGCGGAGGGGAAGAATCTTACCCTTTGGAAGCTTCCTATGGCGGAGCAGGAATTTTCCGCCGTGAACGAGGTGCCCTTCGGCACTCCCGGGTGCGAGAAGATCGCCGTGGAGCTTGACGGAGAGAATCCTCAGCATCCCGCTGTCCTTAACGCCTTTGCGGATGCGGTGCTCCGCGGCGGCAAGCTGATAGCAGACGGTGAAGAGGGCATAAACGGACTTATGCTCTCAAACGCGATGCACCTTTCCGCCTGGACGGGAAAGCCCGTGGAGTTCCCCTTCGACGAGGAGCTTTTCAAGGCAGAGCTTATGAAGAGAGTTGCCACCTCCCGCCGCAAGACGAACGTTAAGGAGACCTTCGGCAATACGGAAGGGACATACTGATGTGCGATAAAAAAATAGCCTTTGCCGTGTGCGGCGTAGGTGCAATCGGTTCTGCCCACGCAAACGCCCTGTACGGCGGCAAAATAGACGGCGCGTATCTTGCCGCCCTTTGCGATACGGATCCCGAAAAGCTTGCACTTTGCGCGGAAAAGTTTCCCGAAGTGCCGCGCTTTGCTTCCCATGAGGAGCTTATTGATTCCGGCGTTTGCGAGGCACTGATGATTGCGGTGCCCCATTACAGCCACGTACCCATTGCCGAGTACGCCATGAAAAAAGGCGTTCACGTCCTTTCCGAAAAGCCCGTTGCGGTAGAGGCTTCGGAGGCGCGCAGAGCGGTATCTTTTGCCAAGGAAAAAGGACTGCTTTACGGCGTTATGTTCAATCAGCGCACCACTCCCGTATATATCAAAGCGAGAGAGATAGTAAAAAACGGCGTTATCGGCGAACTGCGCCGCACTCTGTTCGTTGCCTCTGCCTGGTACAGAACACAGCATTATTACGATAACGGCGGCTGGCGCGCCACCTGGAATGGTGAGGGCGGAGGAGTGCTTTTGAATCAAGCGCCCCATCAGCTTGATCTGCTTCAATGGCTGGTGGGAATGCCCGCAACGGTATACGGCGATTGCGGCATTTCCCTATGGCACGATATTGAGGTGGAGGATGATGCTGTTATCGTCGGGCGCTATGAAAACGGCGCCTCTTGCGTATTTATCGCATCTACGGGTGAGCTTCCCGGTACAAACCGCCTTGAGATAACGGGCAGCCGCGGCAAGCTTGTTGCCGAGGGCGGCAAGCTTAAGCTGTTCGTAAACAGCTTCGACGAAATGGACGTGCGCAATACAGCAATGAAGTCCTCCTATCGCGCAGACGGCAAATGGGAGGATATAACCCCCGAAAAGCTTGAAAGAGACGGCCACGAAATAGTGCTTGAAAACTTTGCCCGAGTGCTGCTCGGTAAGGAAGAGGAGCTTATCTGCCCCGCAGATGAGGCGATAAACGCTCTTGATCTTTCCAACGCCGCATACCTTTCCGCATACGAGGGTCATCCCGTGCCCGTTCCCTGCAATGGGGAGCACTTTAAAAAGATGCTCTGCGAGTATAAGGAAAAGGGCAAGGGCGTTCGCCTCGGCAACGTGGAGTATCACGCCGAGTATTCAAGCAGATGGAAGCCATGAAGAAATTAAAAACGAAAACAGCAAATAAAAAAAGCCTTCCCCCGAAAATAAAGGGAGAAAAGACGGTAAGAATAACGGGATATATCTGCGGCACCGTTATTTTTCTGATGTTCTTTTCCTATCTTTTACGGCAGTTCGTTTTCCCGGAGGGGACAAGCCCCCGCATCCTTGCGGTGCTCGTTTCCGCGTGCTCTCTTCTGCCCCTTCTCATATATCCCTTTTTGCGCAAAAAAACGCCGCGCCTTGCATTTATTCTGCTGTGCGTATATACGGCGCTTGCGCTGTTTTTCCTTGTTACCTTCGTTATCCATCTGTGGGATACGCTGTTGTTTCCCGCGCCCGATGCAAGTATAGACGAGCTTGATAACGGTGCGATACTTCTGGTCTTTGGCTCCAAGGTACAGGGCACGAATCCCGCACGTCCTCTTGCAAAGCGCCTTGACAGAGCCGCAGAGCTGATGGAGGCGCGCCCCGATCTTATCTGCATCGTAACGGGTGGTCAGGGTGATGACGAGATAATGCCCGAAGGGGAGGTAATGCGGAATTATCTTATAGCAAAGGGCATTCCCGAGGAGCGCATCATAGCGGA
This sequence comes from Oscillospiraceae bacterium, assembly GCA_015064505.1. Classification (GTDB taxonomy): domain Bacteria; phylum Bacillota; class Clostridia; order Oscillospirales; family CAG-272; genus RUG12395. The sequence goes on along the minus strand of SVSB01000001.1, from coordinate 69,202 downwards.
AACGGAAGCAAGAAACACCATTGCAAACATTGATAATTCCAAAGCGCTCATAACGAAAATGGGGCTTGAGGACAGGGAGGTCGCCTGTGTGTCCACCTCCTTCCACATTCCCCGAATAAAGACCCTTATGCGCCGCGCGGGCTTTGGTGAGGTGCCCTGCTTTTCCGCAGATTCCCCCACCCCTGCATCCCTTGTTTTCTCGCTTATAAGAGAGTATTGCTCAAGAGCGAAGATACTGTTCGGAAATTGATAAAAACGGCGGACGAGCGATGCTCGCCCCTACGATCACGGCACAATGTAGGGGCGGCCTTGGCCGTCCGTTTTTTTTGCCTTTAAAATAACAAAATGTGTTGACTTTGTTATGGCATTGTTATATAATTGGCATGGAGGTGGTGAAATGAACACCCGTCAACAGGATATTATTACTTTGCTTGAGAAGCGCGGCGAGATCACGGTAAAGGATCTTGCGGCACATCTCGGTGTATCGGAAATGACGGTACACAGGGACCTTAACTATCTGGAGGAGCACAGCTATCTGTATAAAAAACGCGGAGCCGCCGTGTTCGTGGAATGCTCGGACAGAGAAAAAAGCGTTTTCTACGCCGATGAAAAATACAGGATCGGAAAAAAGGCCGCAGAGCTGATAAAGCCCGGTCAGTCGGTGATATTTGATAACAGTACCACCGCCCTTGAATGCGCAAAGCATCTGGATCTTTCAATGGGACTTACCTTTTACACCACCAGCCTGCAGGCTTCACTTCTGCTTTCAAAATTCAAAAACAGCGTGCTGTATTGCAGCGGAGGCTACTTTTTTCCGGATTCCATGGGCTTTGTCGGCACGCAGGCAGAGGAGTTTATATCTTCCGTACACGCAGACGTATGCATTATCGGAACCAGCGGTATCTCCTCGGAGCACGGACTTACGGCGCCGTATCCCATGCACACGCGCCTTCAGCAAAAGATAATAGGGGCGGCAAAAAAACGGATACTTGTGGCTGACCATTCGAAATTTGACAAGACTGCAATGGAGAAGATCACGGATCTTTCGGATATTGACGTCTGCGTTACCGATGGCGGTATCTCCTTGGAGCAGCTTGAAAGATACAAGCGGCATTTTGAGATAGTGCTTGCCTGATATCGCGGAAAGGATGCAAAATGAAAAAATTGCCGGTATGCTTGCTTATTTGTTTTATTGCGTTCTCTGCTGCGGCGTGCGGCGGTGAAAAAACGGATGCAATAACCACAAAAGCGCCGTTAACCACGGCTATACCCGAAACGACGGCTGAACCGAAAACGGAAGCCGCAACGACGGAGAAAACGGAGGAGATCATGGAAAACGTGTTTTACGTTGACCCCAAGGGAAACGGGGGAAACGGTTCGGAGCAAGAGCCTTTTAAGGGGATTGACGAGGCAATTTCCGCTTGTGCGGAGGATAGCTGCGTAGTTATTATGAATCCCATTGAAATAGGCGGCGACTACCGTCAGCCCGCCCACGGTGGCAGGGTCGTTATTACCGCAAGCTACGGCGGCAAAACCTATAACGGCTCCATAAGCTTTAAAAACGGATGCAGATATTATCTTTCCGGTGATACTGTCTTTGAAAACTTGCCCGTAAAGATAAACGGCAAGGCGGTATTTATTGCGGATTTTAATTGCATAACCTTTGAGGAAGGCGTGGATTTCTCAGGTACTTTCAACGAGGTTATCCTTATAGGTGGCAGTAACGGAGGCGCTAACAAGGAAAAGGACGTACACGTTACCGTAAAAAGCGGTGTGTTCACCGAGATAACGGGCGGCTCCAGATACGGAAAGGACCGTAATTATAACGGCACGATCTATCTCACCATAGCAGGCACGGCGGAGGTAAACAAGGTTTTTGTCGGCCCTTGGGGTGAAGGTGCTTATACCTATGCAAATGGCGAGGTGCTTATAGACGGAGGAAAGATCAACGTTTTCATCAACGGTATGCGCGGAACCTCCGATCGCTGTACGGGCGTGCTCAATCTGTACGTAACCGACCGCTTTGATGCCGAAAAAAGCTTTACTACGGTTCAGGGCTCCTCATTTGGCATTTCCGGCACTTGCCCCAACCCTTGGGGACCCGCAGAGGACAGTATGAAAAAATGCGGTGCGGTAAATCTGTACTGTGAGCAGGATAATTTTGCATACCTCATATCAAAGCTGAAGTGCGATACTTCGTCATTTGGAAGCGTAACGAAGATATGCGGAGATATTTCCGAGGGAAGAAGTGCGGAAAGCGATCTTTTGGCGGAGATAAACTCAATCAACGGTTCGTCTCCTCTTTCAGGCGGCGACGTGTACCGCCCCGTGTATCATTATTCGCCCAAAAAGAACTTCCTTGCCGACCCGAACGGCCTTGTTTACAACGCCGCAACGGGCGAATATCATATGTATTATCAGCGGCACGAGGGCATTTTGCGCGATAAGGTCCGCGCAAGCTGGGGTCACGCTGTATCAAAGGATCTGGTGAACTGGACGGAGCAAAATGCGGCAATGAGCTTCGGACATACCATATCGGGTAGTGCCGTTGTGGATAAAAATAACACCTCTGGTCTTTTTAATGACAGCATAGCGCCCGAAAACAGGCTCGTTACTGTATTTACGCGCAGCTCGGGCGGTAAGGAAACGCAGATGCTTGCGTATTCCCACGACGGAGGCTATACCTACAAGCTCTACGGTGCCGTTATAGAAACAAGCAAATACATAACCACCGAAAATAAGGCGTTCCGCGATCCAAAGGTCATTTGGATAGAAGATGAAACTGCCGAAAACGGCGGTGTGTGGCTGATGATAATCGGCGGAGGTCGCGTTCAGCTCTTCACCTCTCCCGATCTTATACACTGGACCCCAAACAGCGCAGCAAAGACAAAGAGCGGCGGAGCAATTTACAGTGAGTGCCCCGATTTGTTCCCGCTTGCCGTGGATGGAGACGAAAACAACGTGAAATGGGTGCTTTCGTGCGCGGGAGTGTCATATTACGTGGGAGCTCTTGAAAAGAACGGAAACGGACTGTACGAGTTTTTTGCCGAATATGATAAGAGGGATTTTAACGGTACCTCCTCCGTGAAGGGTGTTTACGCTACCCAAAGCTTCTTTAACGATCCGCAGGGAAGAAGAATACTGCTTAACTGGATGGTTGACAAGAGCGCGCCGCTTCTTAAGGCAGATAAGGCCTGGGACGGCATAATGTCCCTGCCCTATGAGGTTGCGCTTATCTCCTCGGAAGGGGTTCCGATACTGATCCAGAATCCCGTTGAGGAGGTTGGTTCTTTGTTCGGCGGTAAGGCCTTTGAAATGAAGAATGAGGAAATAGGAAAGGCTGATATTCCGTCCGTTGAAAGCAATGCGTATTATCTTGAGGGCATCTTTGACATGGAAAACGCCTCCCGCGTCGTTATAGAGCTGCGTAAGGGCGAGAGTGAGGCAACAAGGCTTATATACAACAAGTCATCTTCGCTGCTCGTCCTGGATACTTCAAGATCCGGCGAGCTTGCAAGGGACAGCGGTTATACCTACACCGGCAAGAGCTTTTCCGCAAGACTTAAGCCCGATGAAAACGGCCTTATCGCTTTGCGCGTATACGTTGATACGGTAAGCGTTGAGGTGTTCGGCGGAAATGGCGAGGCGGTAATATCCGCAATGATATATCCCGATGAAGCAAGCAACGGCATAAGCCTTTCGGGAGATGCGCAGATCGTAAGTCTGAATATTCGCACCGCTAAATAGAGATCACGGTAGCTCATACGAGATCGTCAGGACAACGAAAACCGCCCGGAATTCTTCTTCGGAATTCCGGGCGGTTTCTTATTCAGTCTCCGCTTTGATCACGGATATAAGCAGTCTGCCTTTATTTCTTTTTTCGCAGAACGACCGCAAGTATAACGCCGCACACGCCGATCACTCCGCCAAAGCAGGAAACGAGAACGATCACCCAGGTGGGGAAGCCGTTTTTATCAGGCGACGGATCTTCGCCCTTCTGTTCATCGTTTTTATCGCTGTCGGGTGCGGTTGTATCGTCGGGCTCTGAGGACTTCACGAGAATATATCCGCAAGCATCACAGCCGTTATCTTTATTGGCATCCTTATGATTGCCCTCGCCGCAATCCTTCCACACAGGCACGATCTCAATGTTTTCGCTGATCTTATCGCCTTTCTTGACCGGTTCGCCCGTTGCTTTGTTTATCCATCCCTCAAAAATATTACCATCCTCTGTCGGGGGAAGGGTGGGAAGTGCGGGAACGGTGTTTTCTTCGCCTTTGGTCAGAAGCTCCTTGGTTGTGGGAGTGTTTCCCCCGGGCGTTGAATCGCCGCCGCTTGGGAGCTCCGTGGTAACATCCGAGCCGATTTCACCCGAACCGTCGGGAGCAGACGTTCCGCTATCGGGAGCAGAAGTACCGCCGTCGGTAGAAGGCACGTACTTGTCATAATCCAGGATAACGATAACCACTTTTTCGCCGGGAACGGTGAGCTTGGGAATAGCCTCTTTGATCGCATATTCACATACGTTGCATTTGCGCTCTTTTTCACCCTCAAAGGTGAAGCCCGCCTTCACAACGGTTATCCAGGCTCCCAGCTTGTGAGCCGCCTTTTCGGTGGTAGCGTGGCAGTATTCACATTCCTGCCAGTGCTCGGATTCGGTATGCTTGTGAACGTAATTGTGCTTTACGGCAGGCGTATACGCATCCGTATAAGTATGGCCGCACTCGCAGGTATGCGTCGTATATCCGCCCGATTCACAGGTGGGTTTGTTTACAACGGAGGTATATTCGTGTGTATGTCCGCCTGTCAGCTTCGGAATAGCTTTTTCCGTTACAAAGCCGCAGACGGAACAGGTGAATTCCATTACGCCGTCAGCAGTTTTCGTTGCTTCCTTCGTGATTTTGCCTTCGCCATAGGTATGCAATTCGGAATTCAGCCTGATATTGCATCCCTCGCCGCAGGCCGTCCAGTGTTCGTCCTTATCGTGCTCAAGCTTGCTTGATTTGCCGACGCAGTGACCGCCCTCGGCGCAGTAATGGCTTTTCCAGGCGTCACTTTCGGGGCAGATACCGTGGCTGCAACCGAATTCCGCCGCAGCTTCTGCACAGCAATCCTCGCACAGCCCGCAATCGGGGCATATCTCCACGCAGTTCTCGCATTTTTCGCACTCCGCGCAGAACTCGGCACAGTCGGAGCAGTATTCACCGCAGTCAACGCAGATGTTATCGGTACAGTCGCCGCAGTAATAGCAGTCGCGGCACATGCTGTCGGCACAGTCAATGCAGACGCCGCAGTCGGGACAGAATTCATCAATACATCCGGAGCATTTGCCGCACTCCTCGCACACGCTCTCGGCACAGTCGGCACAGACGGTGCCGCAGTCATCGCATATTTCCGTGCATTCGCCGCACTGATAACAATCCTCGCAGAAGATATCCTCCGCACATTCACGGCAAATATCGCAGGACACACAGAATTCGTCCGTGCAGTTGGAGCATTTTTCGCCGCAGTCAGGGCAGAGATCCGCACAGTTTTCGCATCCCTCGCCGCAAGGGCAGATAACGCCGCAGTCCGAGCAGAGTCCGCAGTTTATGCAGAAGCTGTCCGCACCCGCACAGTCAACGCACTTGCCGCATTCCGTGCACACCTCACCGTCGGAGCAGTTAGAGCATTTTTCGTTACAATCCGAGCATACGGTGGCACAGTTGGAGCAGCCCTCTCCGCAGGCGCACACCGCCTCCACGCATTCATGGCAGAGTGAGCACATCACGCAAAAATTCTCCGCACCGACACAATCCACGCAGATTCCGCAATCCGAGCACATCTCGTCGTTTGCGCATTGATTACATTTTTCACCGCACTCGGGACAGACCTCCGCGCAATTGGAGCAGCCCTGACCGCACTCGGAGCAGACGTAGTCCACGCAGTTTTTGCAGAGAGAGCAGGTGTCGCAGAAGTTGCCGTCGCCGCCCACGCAGTCGCGGCAGACGCCGCAGTCTGCACAAAGCTCATCCGCTGCGCAGTTTTCGCATTTTTCGCCGCACTCGGGACAGATCTCCGCGCAATTGGAGCAGCCCTCGCTGCATCCCACGCAGATATAATCCACGCAGTTTTTACAAATTGAGCAGGTGTCGCAGAAGTTGCCGTCGCCGCCCACGCAATCGCGGCAGGTGCCGCATTCCGTGCACAGCTCATCCTCGGCACAGTTTGAGCATTTTTCACCGCAGCTCTCGCAGATCACTTCTGCACAATTATTACATCCGTTGCCGCAGGCGCACAGAACCTCAACGCATTCACCGCATAAGCCGCATTCGGCACAGAAGTCGCCGCCTGCGCAATCAAAACAGCGCTCGCAATCGGCGCACAGCTCGTCATCGGCGCATTTTTCACATTTTTCGTTACACGCCACGCAGATAATAGCGCATTCCGAGCATCCTTCGCCGCAGTAGCAGATGTAGTCGACGCAGTTTTTACAGTAGCCGCATGAGGAACAGAAGTTGCCCTCACCGCCCACGCAGTCAAAGCAGGTACCGCATTCTATGCAGATCTCTTCCTCGGCGCAGGCTGAACATTTTTCGCCGCATTCGGGGCATACGTAGGAGCACTCCGAGCATCCGTTTCCGCAGGCGCAGACGTAATCCACGCACATTTTGCATAAACCGCAGTCAGAACAGTAATTACCCTCTCCTCCGCGGCAAGCAAAGCATACCCCGCACTCGCCGCACAGCTCGTCGTCCGCACAGCTTTCGCACTTCTCGCCGCATTCCGAACAGATTATGGCACATTCCGAGCAACCCTCACCGCAGCCGGTGCAGATGTATTCAACGCAGAATTTGCAAAGCTCACAGTTCTGACAGAAGTTGCCGTCACCGCCCACGCAGTCAAAACAAACACCGCAGTCCTGGCAAATTCCGCCGTCGGCGCATTGCTCGCACTTTTCCTGGCATTGCTCACAGATCAGTACACATTCGGAACAGCCTCTGCCGCATTCACATATGTATTCAACACAGAATTTACACAGCAGACATTCAGAGCAGTAGTTACCGTCACCGCCGAGACAGTCAAAGCAGGTTCCGCAGTCGCCACAGATCTCGTCTTCTGCACAGACCATGCACTTTTCATAGCATTGCTCGCAGCCCGTTGTGCATTCCGAGCAGCCACCGCCGCAGTAGCATATCCAATCGGCACAGCCGATACACAGCATACATTCGGAGCAGTACAGGTCGTTGCCCGCACAATCGGCACAGATGCCGCAGTCATCGCAGATGAAATCCACACATTCCGTGCATTTTTCTCCACATACGTCGCACACGTCGCCGCTCGTTGAATAGCATCCGCGGCACTTTTCGTCGCACTCGCAGCATTCGTCAAGACAGTTGCCGCAATCGTCGCACAGCTCGTTATCATCCTCGCAGGCACCGCAGTATCCGCAGTGATGCTCCTCGTAGCAGTCGCCGTCGGCACCCTCGCCGCAGTGGTCGCCGTTGTCACATTTCCAATCGTCGTAACGCCAGCCGCCGCAGTATTCGCACTCCACGCCGTCCTCGTAGGCGGCGTATACGGGCGTTGCAAAAAGTGACAGCGAAAACTCAAGAATATCCTCGAAAACCGATAACAGATCGAACGCAGCGCGGGAATCAAGCTCCTCACGGTCGTGGTCGTCTTGATCACCGTGACCGTGACCTTCGTGATCGTGATCCTCGTGACCGTGACCGTCGTGACCGTGATCTTCGTGACCGTGACCGTCGTGACCGTCGAAAGATAATTCCAGCTCGGCAAGACTGTGAAATTCGTTATGCTGTGTATATCTCGGAAATATTCCGATCAACAGCAAAAAGCAGAGCAGTATACTCCATATTCTTCTCATTTTCTGATTCATTTTGTTCTCCTTCCGTAACTCCCGTTGGGCTTTTCCGCCGCAGGGAGATCTGTGTTACCGCAAAACCGCAAAAACCCTCACTCCTCGTCCGTGTGTTTTAAAAGACGTTATTCAGACAGCGCAAGACTCCCGATTATGAGTCTCACGTCCGCATCGTTAAGTGAGATTTCATGATCTCCGTTTTTCATGAGGATCATTACCTGAAGGACGCATCCGTCCTTTTTTGCGTCTAACATCGTATACGGATATCCGATACTCGTGCAGGTATATCCGTTCCAGATATACGGTCCGAGGGAGAGCGGCTCCATATCCGTAACGTTTTCGTAAAAGCTCTTCGGTGAAAGGTAAGGGTCCTCCTTACCGAAGTAGCAGACCGTAATGCCCGCGTGGGTAAAAATATCCGTTTGAAGGGATATCCCTTTATAAATATGTACCTTCTTAGGTGTGGTTTTTCCGCCGCTGTCGGTGCCGCAGAACGCCATCCAGCCCTCAGGCACCGTCACGCGGAATTTTTTGGTATCGAAAACACTCATAAGCCGCCACCTTGATCATTCGGCTTTTGCAAACCGTACGGTCATGAAGAAAACAAAGCCGTCGTCCGAGCCTCTCGTCCACCCGTCCTCGCTGAGCTCGGTGGTATACCACAGCACGCCGTCCCGTTCCTCCCACGATGCGGGACCGTTAGTCATCATGCCTCCTCGCAGCATTATCTCACCGGCGGCAACGGCTGCATCGACCTCCTCTTTGGTAACGCCTTCGGGAAGAGGCATCAGCGTGTACAGCTTTCCGTCCTCGCAGATCTCTATTTGCATTCCGATCATGGATTTTCTCTCCCGAAGCTCGCCTGCAACCGCTTCTTCATCCGTTTCGTCGATATACGGCATTGGAGATTTCAGATACTCCTCGGCATTAAGATATACCGGTTCATCGGCATCCGTCACCGCTCCAATGGAGTGAAAGACCCATTTTCCAACATAACGCATCGTATATGCCCCCTTATTTGTGATTTGTGTTTGCTTTGAAGAATTTTCCTTCTCAAAGTCCTCCTCTCATTGGGAGAGAAGGACTTTGAGAAGGGGGGAACCGAGGTTCCCCGCTTCCGTATTTTATTCGTTACTTGCGCGGCTTTCCGCATTTGAGCAGAAATTACCCGTTGCCGCAGCTCCGTTATTCGGTCTTTTCGTGCTCTGCAAGCATCGCATTCAGAGCGCTGACAAATTCGTTGTAGCCTTTGGGGAAATTCGCAGAACCTTCAGCGCGGATCGTCTGTCCGCCGTTTACCGTGGCTTCAAAGCGGAACGAGGTTCCGTCGGAGACGTTTTTTGGATGCTTGCCGTGAAAGCCGTCCCAACGAAGGATACCGCAGGCATTCATAAGCTCGGTCAGCTTTTGCGCATCGCAGGGAACGCTCAGCTCAAGCACAAGCTCCACTGCTTCGCTGCGGTAGATTTCCCGATATCGCCTCAGCTCCTTTGCGTCTCCGTTGCCCTCAACCTTGTATACGCAGCTCCCTCGCATCGTTTGCAGGACGAGCGTCACCGCCTCTACGGAAGTGACCGTCTTTTTGCCCCCTCCGTTGCATCCGAACAAACCAAACAGCGCAGTAAATATCATAACGGCCGTCAGTATCCGTATTCTCACGCCCACGGATCGTCGGATCCCGACTTGCGGATGCTCACAAGCAGAAACTGATCCCACAGCATCCATCTTCCGTCCCCAAGCCTTCTCAGGACTATCTCGCGCGGGCTGTCAGCGCCGCCGCTTTTTATATAGAGCTTCTTATAGCCTTCGTTTGCGTCGGAATAGGGACCGCTTGTGACGGTGACGGTAAAGGGTGTGTCGGGCGTGTAATCGTTGGCGGGAACGGCACCCTTGAAGTAGGAGAAGGGAACGTAGCGCACTTCGCTGAAGCGATCGTTCAGGAAAGAGATATCGTGATTGGACAGCGGACGGGGACCGCGCAGATAATTGAGCATTTCCGTGCCGATGGACTTATCTGCAGCATACGCGCACAGCGCGCAAACGGTAAGAGCCGCCGTTGCAAAGGGGCTGGCAAGGGATGCTTCCGGCAATGCCTTCATCTCGGCAAGACTTTCGGGAAGTGCCGCAAACGTGAAGGTCTCCTCGCTTGCAAAAGCAGCCGTTGCGGCAGATCTCACCGCAGTTTGTACGTTTTTCTTCAGTTTATCAAAAATTGACATTCAGATTCCTCCTTATTCATTCGCGTTCAAGCTTCGTTGCCGCGCCGAACAGCAAAATAAGCTCCCTTTCGGCTTCGGGCGGCAGAATCCCACTCTGGTTATCGTGGATATGAATTCGTTCGTCGGTGGCGTATACGATATCCAAACTTCCTCCGTACATATCGGGCAGACCGCTGACGTTATGGTAATATCCGTTTTGACTTGCAAGATCGTAATCGGAAACGATTTTTTGCAGGCGCACCATAAAATCCGCCTCAGCCGTATATTCAGCCCTGTCGCTTTTGCCGCCGCGCTCACGCCAATCGTATTTTACAAGCACCTCGCCGTCACGCACTTCGGCGGCAAGCTTATATACGCGGTGTCCCAAGCCTTCTGCTTCACACGCGGCAATCAAAGAGATCACGCATTGGAAGCTCACGATTTCGGTAGATTCAATTACCTTCGGCATATCGGTCCGGTAGCGTTTGACAACGCCGCCGTCTATATCTTCGCTGGTTTTTTCGGGAAGGTTTCGGCGGAATGCCGCGATGCCGCAGATCAGGGCGGCAAATGCGACTCCAAGCCCGAGGAAAAGCCATTTCATGGGTTCACCTCGCGGTTTCATGATTTTTTCTTATTCTTTTTCACGAGCACTATTGCAACGATAGCGATACAAGCAACGGCTAATACACCGGAAGCAATAAGAACGATCCACATTACCGCGTTGCTTTCGTTATCGTCTGCGGGGTCATTTACTTCCGTGGTATCATCGGGTTCGTCGGGGACGGTCGTATCGTCTTCGGCGGCGCTGTCCGTTGTCTTGGGCTCGTCGGTTTCATCTTCGGAAACGTATCCGCAAACGGTACATTTGCCTGCCTTGTTGAATTCGTGTGATCCTTTTTCTACGGTCAGCTCACCGCAGCCCTTAACGGTGCATTCTTTCCAATGCACGTCAGCATCGGACTTCCACGCGGAATCCTTGTGACCTGTGGCGGGGATGACCAGACTGTCCTTGTCCGTGATCTCCGTGTTTCCCTTGCTGTCGCTGAAAAGCTTGCCGCATCCGTCGCAGACGTAGTGCTGTTCTTGGCCTGCTGTCGTGCAGGTGGCATCGGTCTTTTCAACCTTGGTAAGGGTGTGCTTATGCTGCTTTGCGGGAGTGATCACGTAATTGCACACGGTGCAGTTTTGGGAGGAGGTCTCGGTTGCCTCCGGGCCGGGAGAGTGCTTCACGATATCGTCGTGATCGCCGCAAACGGTGCATATATATGCGTGTCCCTTGGAATCGGTGTATTCGGGAGTTTTGCTCCACTGATGCTGCATCACTTCGCCGTATTCGGTCTTGCACTCTGCGCATTTTGCCAGTTCTCCGCACTTTGCGGTTCCTCCGCCGTGAGGAATAACGGTATCGATGACGCCGCAAACCTTACATTTGTGTGCGTGGCCCAATGCGTCCTTATAATCCCACGTGCTTCCGAAGTTGTGTTCCGCAAGATCGCCGTAGTATTCACCGCAGTTTTTGCAGATCGCACGGGTGTCGCAGGTCGCCTTGCCGCCGGTATGCTCAAGCTTTTCGATCGTTCCCCAAGTGTTGACGTCGTAGATATCGATGGTACACTTGCTATCCTCGAAGATCTTGCCGCATTCGGAACAGTAGTAATACGCCTTTTTGCCTTCTTCCTTACAGGTTGCTTTCACTTCGTCCACCTTTATGGGAGAGTGCTTGTGCTTAACTACCTTCGGAAAGCTGTAGGAAAGCGTAACTTCCTCGTTGTGGCGCGAGCTTACCTCGGCCTTCTCGCCGTTGACGGTACCGTCCACGTTTACCTCGCCCAAATCATATAGGAACTCATAGCCCTCGTTGGTCCAGATCGTGATCTGCACAGTATAGGTCTTGCCTGCCTCAAACTTGTCGGTGGTGGACATGACCTTGCTATCAGTTTCGTTGTACCAGGAAATACCGTTCTTCGTGGTTGCGTTGTTGTAATTGGCGGCGCCGTAGTTGACGTTTAAGTAAGTTACGTTGTAATCGGGGGTGCTTTCCTCGGCGGGTAGTTCAATGTCCGTAACTCCTATCTTGCCAATGGCCAGGTTACCCGTAGCGGGGAACTCGCAGGTAATGAGAATTTCGTTCTTGTTTCCGGAGACGGATGCGCTCTTACCGTTGACGGTGACAGCCGTGGAAACGATGCCGAAAGAATCAGTGGCAAATTCATATCCCGTCTTTGCCTTGATGCGGATATCTACCTGATACGCCTTGTTGGGCAGGAATGCCTGCGTGCCGTCGGAGAGAACGTACGAGCTGCCCACCTCGGACCAGCACACACCGTTCTTGTAATAGGCGTCGCTTCTGCCGTTGTGCTCATATCCACCGCCGCCTATGAAGGTATAATCGGGCGCTTTTCCCGCAACGGGCGCATCAATGTCGGTGAGATCGATCTTCGCTATTTTTGACGGCGTGTCGCAGCTGAATACGCATGATGCGACTAAGTACATATTGGAATAGTTATCGTAAGTCGGAAGCACGGTGGCCGTTTTTCCGTTCATGGTCACCGTAACGGCGGGGAAGGGCTTGCCGGGCTGAGAGAGAAAATGGTTCGGATCGGTAGCGAAGCTTGCGCCGTAGAGCGGACTCAGCGTAAGCTTCAGCGAGTACGTCTGTCCGAATATAAAGGCTGAGTTGCCCGGCAGACTAGTGCCGTCCTGCAAAGACCATTCGATCTTGTTGACGCTGACCTGGCCGTTGTTCGCGTTTCCGTTTATGCCTTCAATGCTTATTCCCGAAGCTTGCCAGGTGGTGGGAATGAGCTGTCCGAGCACAAGGGTGGGAACGTTAAAATCTATGCTTGTGATAGGAGCAGCTTCGGTTTCCGGGAAGGTATACGTAACGACCAGATATTTCTGATACGTGGTATCGTGCTCGTATTTGGACGCGTCTACCGAGAAAAGGCTGTAATCCATTGAATTGCTTGCGTTTGCAGTATAGCCGTTTACGGTGACGCTTGAAACTGCAGGCATTCTTCCGCTGTCGGTATGGAAATAATGATCAGCCGTTGCAACCTCAAGAACCACGTACACCGTGTATTGCGTTCCTGCAGTTGCAGATACAGAGGTGTCGGTTATGTAATTGTTGCCGAACTGCGACTTCCAGGCAACCTTGATAACGTTATATTTCTGCGAGCTCTCTTCTGCTGTAAAATCGAACGGTTTGCCCGCTTCGGGAGCATCGATTCCGGTAATGGTAACGTCATCGATCTGATATGTTGTAAAATTCTCCTTCGCCGCGAAAACCGACGTGGAAAAGGAACCGATAAGCAAAACGGTTGCTATCGCCATAGCGAATATTCGGTTCAAGCATTTGATCTTTTTCATTATTTGATTCTCCTTGCTGTAAAGAATTATTGTTCGCCCGAGCTAAAGCTTACTTTTCTGCCGCAATGCGGGCAATACTGCGTATCCAACGTAAGGGGAATATCGCACGAAGGACAGCAGAAATGCATCATTTTGTATTCGTCAAAGAGCGTTTTGCGCGTCAGTATTTTTTTGCACGCATAACACACCAAAGAAGTTCTTTTCGCTATCTGACCGCACCTCGGACATATCTTGATCTTTTTCATGGCGTAAGGGCCCATGCCGAAGGCTTCCAGACGGACGTATTTCGGACTTTCCGTGGTATCAATCATCAAAGCACCCCCCGTAAATAAGTTGTTTTCCGCACATCGGACATACTGCGTCGGAGAAAGATACTTTCGTGCCGCAGAACTTGCAGAATTCGGGCGTGTTTTCCCAAGGCGAGCAGGAAACGCATTCCAGCGCGTCTGCGTTATACATCGCATCGATTACCCATCTGCCGCATTTGTGGCACAAATTAAAATGCGCTTTGCCCTCGTTATTCCATGCAAGCTCAAGCTCTTTCTCGGGTGTGTCCGCACGGTACGGCTTCGTGGTACATAAAAGCGCCCCGGTCAGGTCGCAGTAAAACTTATAGCGGTTTCCGCCGGAATCCGAGATGATCTTATACGCCGCGGTTTGCTTTTTCGGCATAAAACGTTTACCTCCTTCAAAAAAATACTGATGTGGGTATCCAACGCTCGTATTATAAATAGCCGTACACCGTTGACTGTTTCAACGTTTCGTGCTATAATATACTCATAAGTAATGGGGCGGTCTCCGGATCCGTTGGCGCGTTTGCGGAGACTTGATATAAGGTACCCCAAAACTTTTTGGCCGAAGGCAAGATCTATACCCTCCTTGAATCTACCTCAAGAATCATTTTACAGATTTTCGGAGTTTTGTCCCCCACCCAAAAGGGAAAAAGGTGGGGAAAAGCGAAAAATTTTTTCTGAATTTTTGATGAAATTCTGAAAAACGGAGGAAAAATCATGAACAAGACACTTGTACGCATCTTCTCGGTTATTCTATTTTTGGCCTTTGCACTCGGAGGGCTTTGCGCCTGCTCCGACAAGTCACTGCTTGACCCGAGCGACCCCGTCACACTTACCGTTTGGCACGTTTACGGCGAGCAGGCAGACGCGCCCATGAATCTGCTGATCAAAGAATTCAACGAAACGGTCGGACGTGAGAAGGGCATTCGTGTTCAGGTTACCAACGTAACGAGCACGTCAAAAATTCAGGCGCAGCTTCTGGATGCGCAGGCAGGCAAGCCGGGAGCTCCCGAACTTCCCGATCTCTTTTCCTGCCACACGCAGAACGCACAGGCGTTCGGCATTGAGAATCTGCTGGACTGGAGCCAGTGGTTTGCCGAAAAGGAATTGGATAATTACGTGCCCGAGTTTATAGAAAGCGGCGTTATCGAAGAAAAGCTCGTTGTTTTTCCCGTGTCTAAATCTACCTACGCGCTGTTTGTAAACGGCTCGCAGTTTGCGCGCTTTTCAGCGGATACCGGCGTAACCTATGAAAGCCTGTCCGATTGGGACTCTTTCTTTGCTGCCGCAGAAAAATACTATGAGTGGTCGGGAGGCAGTGCATTCTGCGCCCTTGACTACCTGATCCGCCACATGGAGCTTGATATTCTCTCCCGTTACGGAAAGCTTGAATACACGGAAAACGGCTGGTATGACGAGAACGATCCCGCCATCAAGGAATCCTTCTCCATGTTTGCCGAAGCGCTTGCCAAGGGACATATCGTCGTATCCGATCTGTACGCAAACACCCAGGTCATGACCGGCGAGGTGCTTTCGGGCATCGGCTCCTCGGCGGCGGTGGGATATTATAACGATACCGTCACTTATCCCGACAATACCTCCGAGGCCATGGAGCTGAAGGTGCTTCCTTTGCCGAGAACGGGTGGGGAAAACGAATATATGCCCCAGACCGGCGTTGGTTTGTGTGCTTTCAAAACGACCGATCAAAAGGCGGAAGCCGCATATGAATTTGTAAGATGGTTTACCGAAGGTGAACGGAATCTGGATTTTGTGGTCAGTACGGGCTATATGCCGGTGACGAACGGCGCGTTTGAAGCGATCGAAGATTATGACTTTGACGATGCGGGCTACGAAAGCCTCTATACCGCCATCAAAACGATGTACGACGAATATGTTCCCGTCGTCCGTCCGGATTTTGCGGGATTTTATGACAAAACGAACGCACTGTACGCAGGGCTTAGAAAAATGCAGCCCTCCCTCGCGGAGCGTGCCGAAAATGGTGAAAGCATCGCCGCGCTGACCGAGGAGCTTTGGGAATTCTTCTGCAGCATCGATTGAATGAGGTGGGAATATGCGAAAAAATTCCCATTCCCCATATACCGCGTGGTCTCTTAAAAGCAAATTATTCGTTTATATGCTCCTTCTTGCGCTTCTGCTTCTTTTGATACTCACCGTGGGACTGATCGCGTTCGGGCGCACGACAAGCACGGAAGAAGCGTTTTCCGAGGCGCTTGACATTCAGATGGAGGTCTTTGAGAAGGACGTCTGCGCCCATTTTGATCATCTTGCTGCCTCGGCGATCACTCTTTCTGAGGATATGACCGCCGTTCTGGAGGAGTATTTGCAGAAAAACGGTCTTGCGTTTGTCGCTCTTAACGATTCAGGAGCCCATACCGCAAACGTACAGGAAGCAATGATCGAGCCGCTGCGGCAGAAGCTCTTTGGAACAAACTGCTCCGGTGCGTTCGTGCTGCTGAACGCCACCGTTAATTCTTCACTTCCTGAATCGGCTTTTTCGCGAACGGGGCTGTATTTGCAGATCAACGGCTATCATCCGTCGGATGCCGACGTGCTGATGTACCGCGGATCCGCCGATATCGCCAAAAAACACGGTATCATGCCGCACCGTAAATGGAAGCTGGAATTCCGTACCGACATTTTCCCCAATTATGCCGATATCACGTCCGGAGCGGCGTTTCCGCTTGAAAAGGCGTATCGGATCACCGATCCGTTCGTCCTGCCCGGAACCTCCGAAAACGCAATTCTGTTGACCGTTCCCCTGCTTGGGCAGGACGGGACCTTTTACGGTATCTGCGGATATGAGATCAGCGCCAGTTATTTCATGACCTATCACTCGCAGCCGTCAAAGCTGGAGCGTCTCAGCTGTATTCTGACAGTGGCGCATGAAAACGTTCTGATCACCTCCGAATCCCTCAGCTGCGGCGGATCAAACGGGTATTTCCATGAGCTGACGGAGGATTACTCGGTCACCGGGCTTGACAGCGGACTTATGGATTTCAGGTCGGATACGTATACTTATATCGGAATAACCAAAAGGCTCTCGCTTTCTGCCGGTTCCGCCGAGCATATTCTTGCCGTTATGGTTCCGAGGGCGGACTATGACCGTGCACGGTTTGAAAGCATCACTCAGACGGTCCTGCTTCTGGTTCTGCTGCTGTTTTTCACGCTGAGCTTCTGCCGATATTTCAGCAAGCGGTTTCTGTCTCCGTTGCTTTCCGCACTTGAGCATATCAAGTCGGACAAGCGGAATGAGGCAGGCTCCGATATTCCCGAGATCCTTGACCTTATTGAATATCTTGACCGTCAGGATAAAGAACACGGTGAGACGTTGAGTGCCCTTACCCGTAAGCACGAGGCGGCTGAAAGTGAAAAAATCCGCCTGCAGACGGATTACGAAAGAGCCTTAAGTGATTTTCACAGGATCGAAGAGGAATACGGCAACGCGCAAAGCGAGCTGAGAAGGATACAAACGGAGCTTGAACGGCTTGCCTACTCACGCAAAACGGAGATAGACCCTGAGGATTACCGTTATTTCCTTGCCGGACTTCAGACTCTTACGGAAGCCGAGCGAAATGTTTTTGAATATTACCTTGCGGGAAAAAGCGCAAAAGAGATCCTTGCGCTGACGGGCATCAAGGAAAGCACGCTGAAATATCATAATCACAATATTTTGGGTAAGCTGGGCGTATCCTCCCGTAAACAAATGCTTCGTTACGCAGAGGTCATGCGAAATCACAGGGAGGAGTCCGAAGACTGACGGCGGGATACCGTTGGCGACACTGAAAAGCATAAAAATATACCCGGAAGCCTTTACGACTTCCGGGTATATACCAAGATCAATTCTTTATTGAGGATGCGCTTTTAAGCAAGTCCTTTTTTTGTTATCTTATAAACCCGCCGAAGAGGATGCGCCCGTCCTTATAGAACACTGCGCTTTGCCCCGGGGTGATTGCGCGGGCGGGGGAGTCTAAAGCAACCCTTGCAACGCCCTTTTCCACCCTTACGGTGCAGGGAACTGCAGGTGCGCGGTAGCGCAGCTTTACCTCACAGCACAGCTCACCCTCAAAGGGCTCTGCGCCCGAAAAAACAAGCCCGTCGGCTTCAAGGGTGCTGTCGTATTCTTCACCCGATACGCCCAGAATAAGGCGGTTCTTTTCCGCGTCTATTCTTTTAACGAACATGGGCTTGCCGTAAGCACCGATGCCCTTGCGCTGACCAACCGTGTAGCGGATTAGCCCCTTGTGGCGGCCCACAATATTGCCCGCTTCGTCGCAGATATCTCCCTCGGGAAACGTTCTTCCAAGGGCGTTTTCAATATACGCCGCGTAGTTTCCGTCGGGGATAAAGCATATCTCCTGGCTCTCGGGCTTATCTGCGGCGGCAAGTCCCATTTTCCGCGCGCCTTCCCGCAGATCGGTCTTTATATGCGTGTAAAGCGGGAAAACGGTACGGGCAAGAGTTTCCTGAGAAAGGCGCCAGAGCATATAGCTCTGGTCCTTTTTTTCGTCCTTTGCTTTTATAACGCAATATCTGCCGTTTTCAAGCCTTTCAATGCCTGCGTAATGCCCCGTGGCTATTTTTTCAATGCCCAGCCTGTCCGCTTCTTCCAAAAGCTTTGCAAATTTTACCCTTTCGTTGCAGATGATGCAGGGGTTCGGCGTTCTGCCAAGGGAATACTCGCGGCAAAAAGGACCGCAGACCTCACGCGTGAAGTCTGCGGCACAGTTTACTGTAGTTATGTTGATGCCGAGGGCACTTGCCGCATCCAAAGCGCCCGCGGTGTCCGAATATCCGTGCATGGCAAGGACGGAGCCGATGACCTCGTACCCGTCTGCTCGAAGCAGGCTGACGGCACAGGCGCTGTCCATTCCTCCGCTCATACCCAGAAGTACGGTTTCCTTATTCATAGACGCTCCTTCGGGATGCTTCCCGCGGCAATTATTCCTCGTCCTCGTCCTGATCGTGGTGATGATGGTCGTGGTCGCAGCCACAGCATCCGTCGCACTCAAGGGAACGGGTGAGCTCGTTTTCGATGCCCTTTCTCTTGTAATAGTCTGCAATAGCGGACTTTACTGCCTCCTCAGCAAGCACGGAGCAGTGGATTTTAACTGCGGGCAGACCGCCGAGAGCCTCAATAACCGCCTTGTTCGTCAGAGAAAGCGCTTCGTTTATGCTCTTGCCCTTGATCATCTCGGTAGCCATGGAGGAGGTTGCGATAGCCGCACCGCAACCGAAGGTCTTGAACTTAACGTCGGTGATTATCTCGTTCTCGTCAACCTTCAGATACATCTTCATAATATCGCCGCACTTGGCGTTACCAACGGTACCAACGCCGTTTGCGTCCTCGATCTCGCCCACGTTACGGGGATGGGCAAAATGTTCCATTACCTTTTCGCTGTAATCCATTTTTATATCCTTTCGGTTTGGGTTATTTGTTGTTTTTTGTAACTTCCTCGTAGAGGGGGCTCATATCACGGAGCCTCTGTACGATGGCGGGAAGCTTTTCAAGAATATAGTCCACGTCCTCCTCGGTGGTTTCCTTGGAGATGGAAAGACGGAGGGAGCCGTGTGCCTTTTCAACGGGAAGTCCCGTTGCAAGCAGTACGTGGGAGGGCTCCAGAGAGTTAGAGGAGCAAGCGGAGCCTGTGGAGGCGCAGATGCCTTCCATATCAAGGAGCAGGAGAAGGCTCTCGCCCTCGATGAACTCAAATGCAACGTTCACGTTGCCGGGAAGGCGGGGGCTTCTGCCGCCGTTCAAGCGTGAATAGGGGATCTTTTCAAGAATGCCGTCGATAAGCTTATCGCGGAGAGCGGCCACCTTGTCCATCTCGGAAAGCTCGGCGTTTGCGATCTCTGCCGCCTTTGCAAGGCCAACGATGGAGGCAAGTGCCTCGGTACCGCCGCGTCTGCCTCTTTCCTGTCCGCCGCCCTCAATAAGCACGTCGGGGCGCACGCCCTTCTTGCAGTAGAGAGCGCCGATGCCCTTGGGGGCGTGGATCTTGTGTCCGGAGAGGGCAAGCATATCAACGCCCAGCTCCTTAACGTCAACGGGAATATTACCTACTGCCTGTACGGCGTCGGTAAACATAAGGGCGCCGCCCTTGTGGGCGATCTCTGCGATCTCCTTGATGGGCTGAATGGTGCCGATCTCGTTATTCGCCATCATAACGGAAACAAGCGCGGTATCGGGGCGCATTGCGGCGGCAATATCCGCAGGATCAACGTAGCCGTTTTCGTCAACGCCCACGTAAGTGACCTCGTAGCCCTCCTTTTCCAGCGCCTTGCAGGCGTGGAGCGCCGCGTGATGCTCTATTTTAGTGGTGATAATATGCTTCTTGCCCTTTTTGCTGTGGGCACCGCCGCGGATCGCCCAGTTATCGCTTTCGCTTCCGCAGGAGGTGAAGTAGATCTCGCTTGCGTCGCAATTCAGTGCGGCGGCAAGGGTAGCACGGGATGCGTCCAGTGCCTTCTTTGCCTCTCTGCCTACTGCGTGCAGGCTGGAGGGGTTGCCGTAGCTCTCGCAGAAATAGGGGAGCATAGCCTCAAGGACCTCACGGCTTACCGCTGTGGTTGCCGCGTTGTCCGCGTAAATTCTTCTCATTTATCTTCTCCATATAAGGGATTATTTTCATTCAGCATTATTGTATACTTATTTTCGCCTTTATGCAATGGGGCAAATGTTAAATTTTTGTAAAATCGGTAAGCTTGTGCTAACTCGCCGTATTTTTTGCATATCTATTGACTTTGCGAGGGATATCGGGGTAAAATATCCTAAAATAACACTTGAACGGAGTAGCTATGAAATACCGTATTGGCGTTGACCTCGGCGGCACGAAAATGTGCGCGGGTCTTGTTGATGAAGACTACAAGATAATAGATAAGCTTCGCGCTCTCACGGGCGCGGAAAGAGAAAGCGGCGCTATTCTTGGGGATCTTGCCGCCCTTTGCCGCGAGGTGTGCGAAAAGAACGGAGTTGACTTTGCATCCGTGGAGGGGATCGGTATTGCCATTCCCGGAGCGGTAGTGCCCGAAACGGGAGTTGTGGTCTATTCCTGCAATCTGCCCACCTTTAAGTTTTTATCCGTTACCGAGGAGCTGAAGAAGCTTACGGACGGCAAGCAGATAGAAATAGCAAACGATGCCAACGCCGCCGCCCTCGGCGAGGCTGTGGCGGGTGCCGCAAAGGGTACGAAAAGCTCCGTTATGATAACTCTCGGCACGGGAGTGGGAGGCGGAGTTATCCTTGACGGCAAGATACTTACGGGTATCAACGGCGCGGCGGCGGAGCTTGGTCACACCGTTGTAAAAACCGACGGCGAGCTTTGCTCCTGCGGCAGAAGAGGATGCTTTGAGGTGTATTCCAGCGCAACTGCACTGAAAAGACAGACGAGAGATGCAATAAAGCGCGCCATTGCCCTGAATATCGAAACGGAGATGATAAGCGCCGTGGGAGGAGATCCCGAGAACGCCGATACCCGCACCGCCTTTGAGTGCGCAAAAAACGGCGATAGCGAGGCGCAGAAGCTCGTTTGCGAATACGTAAAGAACCTTGGTTGCGGCCTTACCAATATGATAAACACCTTCCAGCCCGAGGTGCTCTCCATCGGCGGCGGCATCAGCGGCGAGGGAGATTATCTCTTGAAGCCTCTCCTGCCCATAATAGAGCACGAGCAATATACCCGCGATTTCGGAGTGCAGACGAAGCTGAAGATAGCGGAGCTGGGAAACGATGCGGGGATTATTGGGGCTGCCGCATTGATTTCATAAGCCTAAAAATTCTTCCGCATACTTCGGAAAGTGCGACAGGCACGACCTCGACGTACGTAAGTACGCCGTCGCCCGTGCCTATCTTCTTTCCTCGCCTGCGAAACAATTTTCGCGGCTTGGGGAGTAAGCCTAAAAATTCTTCCGCATACTTCGGAAAGTGCAACAGGCACGACCTCGACGTACGCAACATCTTGTGCGTGCGATATTTTAAGCAGAGGCGCAGTCAAATTTGACTGCGCCTCTGTTTAAAGCCATATGTTTTGCTGCGCAAAACGTTAAGGAAGAAAACCGCCGTGCGGTTTTCAAAAAGATTAAAAGCGGATGTGAAGAAACGTACGGTTCTTCACATCCGCTTTCTTTATTTGCCTTCTATCTCTTCAATTTCCTTTGCAAGCAGCTCAACGGCGCTGATAACAAGGCGCGTGCAGGGCCTGTCCTTATAGAACGCCTCGTTGCGTTCCGTGGGGGTGGGCTCTTTTTCGTCTGCTTTTACCTTTTCTGCCGTAAGCTCCAGAAGCTCGCGGCACACGATGGAGCCGTTTGCATCCGCAAAGCGGTTCAAAAGATTGCTTACTCTTGCGTAATGCTCCATGCATTTTTCTCTGTCCGGCTCGTCGTGTCCGTAAAGAATGCCGAGAACCATTGCGCAGGCGCTGACTGCACCGCATACGTCGCGGTGGCGGGCAACTCCGCCGCCAAAGGAGGAGGCAAGACGAAGTGCCGCCTTTTCCTCATATCCCGTTACGTCGCAGAAGGCTGCAAACACCGCCTGGGAGCAATTATATCCCGCGGTGAACAGTTCTGCGGCTCTGTTTTTGCGCTCTTCGATGGTCATTTCTTTTCCTCCGTGTTTTTTGGTTTTTGCATAGTAAGAGAAATACGGCCTCTCTTTTTATCCACGTCAAGCACCCATACGGTAACTCTGTCGCCGACGGAGAGCACCTCAATGGGGTGGTTTATCCTTCTGCCCGCGATGCGGGAGATGTGTACGAGTCCATCCTGATGAACGCCGATGTCCACGAATGCACCGAAGTCAACCAGATTGCGTACCGTGCCCGTAAGCTCCATGCCGGGGATAAGGCTGTCTATATCCATAACGTCCGAGCGGAGCATGGGAGGGGGCAGGGAATCGCGGGGGTCGCGCCCCGGCTTCGTCAGCTCGGAGATGATATCGTTCAGCGTTTCGATACCGATGCCCAGCTTCTCCGCAATGGCGGCTCTGCCCATTTCGTCGCATTTTTCTCCGATTTCGGGAAGTCCCTTTGCGGCCGCCTTTGCCTCGTATCCGCAAAGCTTCAAAAGCTCCTTTGCGGCGGCGTAGCTTTCGGGGTGCACCGCCGTGTTGTCAAGAGGCTCCTTTCCGTCGTGAACGCGCAAAAAGCCTGCGCACTGTTCAAAGGCCTTCGGGCCGAGCTTGGGAACCTTTTTAAGCTCCGTGCGGGATTTGAACGCGCCGTTTTCCTCGCGGTATTTTACTACGTTTGCCGCAAGAGCGGGGCCAAGACCCGCAATGTGAGAAAGCAGGGGCGCCGAGGCGGTGTTAAGATCCGCACCAACGGAGTTTACGCAGTCCTCGACAACTCCGTCAAGGGTGGAGGAAAGCTCCTTCGGAGGCATATCGTGCTGGTACTGACCAACTCCGATAGCCTTGGGATCTATCTTCACAAGCTCCGCAAGGGGATCCTGCAGTCTGCGGGCAATGGATACCGCACTGCGGAGAGAAACGTCGTATTCGGGGAATTCCTTTGCCGCAAGCTCGCTTGCGCTGTAAACGGATGCGCCTGCCTCGCTTACCACCATATATGAAACTCCGGGAAGCTCGGAAAGGAGAGAGGCGGCAAACTCCTCGGTTTCGTGGCTTGCGGTACCGTTGCCGATGGCAAAGACCGTAACGCCGTGCTTCTTTACAAGACGGATAACGGTGCTTCTTGCTTCCGCAAGCTTACTGTGAGGGGGGGCGGGATAGATAACGCCCGTGTCAAGCACCTTGCCCGTTCCGTCAACCACCGCAAGCTTACAGCCGGTGCGGTAGCCGGGGTCCATACCAAGGGCAACGCGGTTTCTGATCGGCGGCTGCATAAGGAGCTGGCGGAGATTGAGTCCGAATACTCTTATTGCCGCCTCGCTTGCGCCGTCGGTCATCTCGTTCCTTATTTCGCGCTCGATGGAGGGGAATATAAGACGGTCGTAAGCATCTCTTGCGGCGGCAAGCACGATATTTGCCGCATCGCCGTCGTTTTTCACGTACATGGAGAAGATGATGTTCTCCGCCTTTGCACGCTCAAAATCAATGCTTACCTTCAGCTTGTCCTCCCGTTCACCGCGGTTGACCGCGAGTATACGGTGCCCCGCCATTCTTGCTATGGGCTCGCTGTAATCGGCGTAGTTTTCGTAAACTCCCGCATCATCCTCTGCTTTCTTGGAGGTGAGCTTGCCGTTCATACGGCAAACGTAGCGAAGGCGGCGCCTCAGCTCCGCATCGTCGCTTATTATCTCCGCAATGATATCGCTTGCGCCCGCAAGAGCATCCTCTACGGTCTCAACGCCCTTTTCGGGGTCTATATAAGCCTCCGCCTCCTTTGCGGGAACGGTCTTTACGTCCTCTTCAAGCAAAAGCATGGCAAGGGGCTCAAGTCCCTTTTCCTTTGCAATGGTAGCGCGGGTCCTGCGCTTGGGGCGGTAGGGGCGGTAAATATCCTCTACCTCTGTCATGGTTGCGGCACCCTCAAGGGCGGCCTCTATCTCCGGGGTAAGCTTGCCTTGGGCTTCAATGGCTGTGCGCGCCTTTTCCTTGGCCTCCTCCAGATTGCGCAGATAGGTAAGACGGTCGAAGAGATCGCGGAGTTGGGTATCCGTCAGACCTCCGTGAGCTTCCTTGCGGTAGCGGGCGATAAAGGGAATGGTGTTGCCCTCGTCAATAAGCTTGACGGCGTTCTCAACCTGAGTTTCCTTTATGTTCAGTTCTTTTGCAATAGTTGCTAAAATGTCCATTTTGATTATCTCCTTCTCAAGGTTCAAGAGTCTTAAAGAAGCTCTCAACGGCTTCCTTTTCTGCGGTAACTGAGCCGAATATCATGGTTTCGCTTCCGCCGCCTTTTCCGCCGAGGGCAGAGTTTATTACGGGCGCAAGGGTGCGCATATTGTGCTTTTTGGATGCGGCGGCGTAGGTAAATCCCGTTTTTGCGGGCGCAAAAGCGGCGGCAACGGCGCATTTTTCCGCCAGACGGTTGGCATAATCCCGAAGGCCCTCCGCATCGGCGTACTCGTCAAAAATGCAGAGGCACTTTTCCGCAGCCGCCGTATTCTCTATGCGTATATCACGCATTGCACGGGAAAGCGCCGCAACGCTTTTCTTGGCTTCCTCCGCCTTTTCAAGACGGTTCTCCACCGCCTCCGCAACCTCGTCGGTCTTTGCGGAAAGGGTCACGGAAATGCGCTTTACGGAGTCGTGCTTTTCAACGTGATCCTCAAATGCCGCAAGTCCGCAAACGAGGGTGATTCGGGTGCCGCCCTTCCAGGGGATCGCTTCAAGGATCTTTACGGAGCCGATACTGCCCGTGCTTGCAAAATGAGGAGCACAGCAGGCGCATACGTCGATTCCCTCGATCTCAACTATTCGTACTTCTCCCTCAAAATCTATCTTGGAGCGGAAGGTCATTGCCTCAAGCTCCTTGGGGGTGGGGAAATATGCATTTATGGGTATGTTTTCCGCAATGGCAAGGTTTGCTTCCGCCTCCGCTTGTCTTAACTGCCCATCGGTAACGGGGGTGCGGGTGTCAACGGTTACTATCTCGTTTTTCCCGAGATGGAAGCCTGCGTTTACGGTGCCGAAAAGGCGGTGCATAATGCCCGAGAGGATATGCTCCCCCCCGTGCCCCTGCATCTTGCGCAGGCGGGGAATGCGGTCAATGCGGCAGCTTACGCCCATCCCCTCGGATAGCTCTGCGGGTAGAAGGTGAACTACCTCCCCCTCCTCCTCGAATACCGAAAGGAGCCGCGTGCCGTTTATCTCGCCCGTGTCCGCTTCCTGTCCTCCCCCTCCGGGGAAGAACGCAGTCCTGTCAAGGGTAACGGCAAATCCGTTCTTTGCCGCCTTGCAGCTTTTTACCACGGCGTCAAACTCCGTGAGCATCCCGTTTTCATAATATAATCTTCTGTGGTCTATGCTTCTCTGTTCCATTTGTACCTTCTGTTGACAAGGTTTTTATGCTATGCTAAAATAATTACAGTATATTTTACCACTTTGCGCAAAGGATTGCAAGGAGAAAAAATATGTTGCTTGACCCAAAGAGCATGATAAGGACCTATAAGCTGTGGGAAAAGGACGGTTGTCCCCGCGTGCCCTTTCCGACGGCTTATATGGCGCGATGCCTTTTCACCCTTTACTTTTTCGTGTTTCTCGCCGCCTTGCTCTTTTACGGCGCCTTCGTTATAGTTGCGGTATTTGCGGTATTTTATCTCATTTACAGCTACGTGCTTTATATGAAGCTGTTTACTTTGCTTTCGCTCTCAAAATGGAAGTTTGCGCTGTTTTTTGTTTTTTCTTCCGCTGTTGTTGCGGCTTTGGCGGTGCTTTTGCGTACCGCGGTAATACGGCTTATTACGGGAGGTTGATATGGCACTGTTTATCAAAAAAGACGGTATGGCGACGAATGGGGAGCTAATAAGCTCCGTAACAG
Source organism: Oscillospiraceae bacterium (assembly GCA_015064505.1). Classification (GTDB taxonomy): domain Bacteria; phylum Bacillota; class Clostridia; order Oscillospirales; family CAG-272; genus RUG12395. The sequence goes on along the minus strand of SVSB01000001.1, from coordinate 43,011 downwards.
CATTGCGCTGCGATAAGGTTCTCGGTATAAGCGCCCGTGATATTTCCGAATATTTTACCGATGACGCAGAGGAGATAGCGGCACGGCAAAAGACGGTAGCCGATTGTATGAAGCTTCCCGCGCTTGCCGAGGGGCTTGAAAAGCTTCTGTGGTACGTAGACTCCATTAAGGAGATACTTGAAAAGGAGCGCGCATATTCCTCGGATATGGAGCGCACCCTTTATTCCGTGCGCATAATAGAGCAGTATATGGACGCCATTGCCGCCGCAAGCGATCTTTTTGAAGAATTCGGAGATAAGCTTACCTCCGAAAGACTGCACGGCTTTCTTGCGGAGTTTTCGCAGGTATATCACAGCGAAGGCTATGCAAAAATGGGCGAATACGTCAGAGAATGTCTGGAGGATGCCCAAACCGTCAAAAGCTTTACCGTTGGCATAAATCTCAATACGAAGCTTGAACCCACGGAGATAGGTATCATCTCCATGAACGCGGAGCCCTTCGTTACCTCAAACTTTTTTACCGAGCTTTTCGGAAGCGGAAGAATGAAGGACAAGAAGCTTACTCCGATGGTGCCCTTTTCCGGCAAAAGCGAGCTGTTGCAAAGATCCATGTATATTTCCATGAACGATTATCTTTGCAAGGCTGTGAAGCGTGCCTTCAGGGATATTCTTAAGAATACGGACGATATAACCATGGCGCTTCTTTCCGCAGAAAACGATCTGCGCTTCCTTTGCCGCGTGTGCAAGGCGGCAGCTGCTTTGAAAGAAAAGAACGCGGCACTGTGCTTCCCGAAAGCGGATACCGCACGCATGAGGATCACGGGAGCCTATTCTCCCTTGCTTCTTACCCATTTGCCGTATTATAAAGTTGTGCAAAACGATGCGGAGTTTGATAAAAACGGGTATTCCGTCTACATACTGACGGGTGCCAACAGCGGCGGAAAAAGCGTGTATATTCAGGCGGTGGGACTTTGCGCGCTTATGTTTCAGTTGGGGATATTCATCCCTGCCCAAAGTGCGGATATGTGCCCCGTTAAAAGCATTTTCACGCATTTTTCTGCGGATATTTCGCCGGAGGGCGGAAGCGGAGAGAGCCGCTTCGTTGCCGAGTGCCGCGTTATGAGAGAGGTTATTTCCAAGCTTACGGAAGACTCCATGCTTTTGATGGACGAAAGCTTCTCCGGCACCTCCTCCTCGGAGGGAGCCGCCGTTGCGGCGCAGGTGCTGAAGCACATAATCTCCAAAAAATGCAGCTGTATATATTCAACTCATATCCACGAGCTTACCTCCTATACGGACGAGCTGAACAAAAACGGCGAGCGGGTAATGCCCATGTGCGTGGAAATGCAGAACGGTGAGCGTACCTACCGCATTATCCGCGGCAGATCGGACGATCTCAGCCACGCTTACGATATTGCAAAAAAATACGGCTTGGAATTTGCGGAATGAACCGAAAAAATAGCCTTCCCCCGCCGGGGAAGGCTATTATCATTTCATTTTCTTTTTTCGGAAGATCACCTTGTACACCAACAGATATACAAGAATGCTGAAGGGTATTGCGGTGAAGGTATCAAGGATGGAGTGCTGTTTTACGAAGGTGGTGGAGAGGATAACGTTTACGCAAAGGAAGGTCATCAGCGGTGCGGGCCATTTTAGGGGGCGAAGCTCCCGCGCATCCCAAAAGGCGAACATTATACCGAAGCATCCGATAACGTGCATACTGGGAATAACGTTTGTGTTGGTATCCGCCGAATAGATGCCCTCAAGGATATGCGTAAAGAAGTTCTCTCTTCCAAGGGTGGCAAGGTCGGGGCGCAGATCCTGCCCGTTTGGGAAAAACAGGGAAAATATAAGCACGGTGAAAAAACCGATGCCGATAAAGGCACAGTATTTTTTGAGTCCTTCGCCGTTGAACAGCAACAGATAAAGCCCCGTGATTGCAAGGAGTGCGTACCACATTACGTAGAACACCACGTACTGCTCAACGAAGGGGATGTAATCGTCAAGAGGCAGGTAGGAGACCCAATAGTCTTCCAAAGGGACTATTGCCTCCACTGCAAAGTACGCAAGCAGATATAAGGGGAAAACGGCAAGCCACGGAATTGCGCCAAAGCGCTCTTTTTTCGTTGCGTGGCGGGAGAGCAGCCCCTTTGCGGGACTATCGGGGGAGAGAAGAAAGGTCAGGTGTTTTTTCATTTCAGCCTTTTACTGTTTTTCTCATTTTATTAACTGAAGGGGAGTTTTGTTACTTGCATCCGGGTTCGTTATTACTCTGATGGCGTTGTGGATGTTTTCCACCTTTATTTCGGAAGCTCCCTGCTGCCACTCGCCGTCAAGAGTCCAATCCATCTGCTTGTCCGCGCGGATCTTTATTTCAGCTGCGGAGAAAAAGTCAAGCATATAGGAGCTGTAATCCGCGGCTGTGAGAGCCCGGATAATCTCGCTTAAATCAACTATATTATCGGGATGGCGGATAAGCAGCAGCTCAAATCTTCCGTCGTTCATATCCACAATCTTCGGGGATATGGTAAGCAGACCCGCAACGGAGGTGGAGTTGGATATGGCACCGAAGATGTAATCTCCCTCCACGGTCTTTTCGGGGGTATCAAAGCGCAGATGATGGGGACGGATGGCGGAAATATCGTTTATTCCCTCAAGGACGTAAGCAAGGTGTCCGAGGGAGTTTTTTACGTTCTGGGGAGTTGCGTAGGACGCCTTCGTGAAAGCGCCGAAGGAGGCAACGTAGGTGAAATGCCGTCCGTCGAAGGAGCCCACGTCAAGGAAGCGCTCCTTGCCCTCCATAATATCCTTTGCCGCTCTCATAATGTTTTTGGAGAGCTTAAGACTGCTTGCAAAATCGTTGGTGCTTCCTGCGGGAATGTATCCGAGAGGGATGTTGGCGTTTGCGGTAAGCAGACCGTCCACGCATTCGTTGAAGGTGCCGTCACCGCCGATGCAGACGATGAGGTCGCATCCCGCGGCGCATTCCTCCACCTTATTGCGGCAGTCGCCCTTGCTTTGTGTCATGTGGGTATGGCAATTCCACCCGTAGGAGCAGAAAAGTATCAGTATATCGGTTAAAAATCTGTTTGCGCGCCGTGTTCCCGAGAAGGGATTCATAACGAGCAATAATTCCTTAGACATGGCTTTCTCCGTTTTGGTATTTCTTGCGCTCATTCTATCACACAAAACCGCCGCAGGCAATACTTGGAGGGGTAAAAAAGATTACGGAATTGTTAATTTTTTCAGGCAAGCTATGGAAATGCGATTTATTATATGTTAATATATCAATATAATCTAAAATTCGGGAGCTTTCCATGTTCGGTAACTTTTTTCGCAGGTATGCCTGGGTCTATATTCCCGGCTTTATATTCCTGCTCCTTTACAGCAAAATAAGCGCCGCAGTGCCGGAAGCGCTTGGTGCCGCCATAGACGTGGTGGAATCGGGTGCCGCGGATATGAACGCGGTGCTGTACGCCGCGGGCAAGGTGGCGCTTCTGGGCATTCTCGTATTCGCCACGCAGTTTATGTGGCGCGTTTGCATAATGAGCAACGCCCGCCGCCTTGAGTGCGCTATGAGGGAAAGCTATTTTTCTAAGCTCCAGAGCCTTCCCGTTTCATACTTCCAGAAGCAGCGCACGGGCGACCTTATCGCTTACGCCATAAACGATATAAACGCGGTACGTATGACTCTCGGCCCCGTGCTTGCCATGAGCGTGCGCGGCATTGCTACCGCACTTTTTTCCATCTTTGCCATGTCAAACGATATAGACGGCAGAATGACTCTGTTCGTGCTTCTGCCGTTGCCCGTTGCCTGCGGCGCGGTTATTTTGCTTGGAAGCAAGATCCGCACCAGATTCACCAAGGTGCAGGCAATGTTTGCCCGTATCTCGGGCTTTGTAAACGAGTCAATCATGGGCGCAAAGATTATAAAATCCTTTGCAAGAGAGGACGAATGGAACGAGGATTACGGCAAGCTTTCCGATGAAATGCGGGATGCGAATATCTCTCTCGTTAAGGTCACCTCGCTCCTTGGACCCGCCGTTACCGTTTCCTTTGGCATAAGCTATGCGGTAAGCCTTATTTACGGCGGAGGTCTGGTGCTTGACGGTGCAATGTCCATCGGCGACCTTGTGGCTTATCAGTTCTATCTTGAGCTCGTGCGCCGCCCCATAGTTATGCTCAGCCGTATAATAAATCTCATCGTGCGCGGTACGGCTTCCTATAAGCGTTTGCGTGCGGTATTCGACGAGCCCTCCGTTGACGAGGGGGAGATCGAGGGCGTTACCGCCGAGATAAAAGAGGGAATAAGCGTAAGAGATCTTACCTTTACATACGAGGGTGCATCCTCCCCCGCTCTTGACGGCGTCAGCTTTGAGCTGCCCGCAGGCTCCTCCATCGGTATCACGGGGCAGACGGGATGCGGAAAGACCACCCTTGCCGCTTTGCTTCTGAAGCTCTACGAAGCGCCTGAAAACAGCATCTTCGTTGACGGTACGGATATCTGCCATATGCCCGCATATTCCATGCGCAAGGCCTGCGGATACGTGCCTCAGGACGGCTTTCTTTTCTCCGACAGCATATCGGGTAATATCGCATTTTACACCGAGGGCGTTACGGAGAAGGATATAGAAGAAGCCGCTCACGCCGCAAGCATAGACGCATCCGATACCTCCGTTTTCCCGGATGGCTACGCAACGGAGGTTGGCGAGCGCGGTACTCATCTTTCGGGCGGTCAGAAGCAAAGGATATCCCTTGCCCGCGCCCTTATCCGCAAGCCTCAGCTGCTTATTCTTGACGATACCCTCTCCGCCGTTGACAGCATAACGGAGGAAACCATAAAGAGCCGTCTGCGCCCCTTGCTTGAGGGCAGAACGTCCATCATAATCAGCCAGAAGCTTTCCGCCATTGCGGATTGCGACTGCATCCTCTATATGAAGGACGGTAAGATCACCGAGCGCGGCACCCACGGGGAGCTGGTTGCGCTCGGCGGAGATTACGCGGAGCTTTGGCAAAAGCAAAGCGAGCAAAAGGGAGAGGAGGATGCGAAATGAGAGATCACGGACGTGAAGAACCGAAGGTAAATACCCGATCCGCAGTTTCCCGCCTGCTTCAGCTGATGCGCCCATATTCCGCACAGCTTATCCTCTGCATGATATTCGCTCTTCTTGCCAATGCCGCCGCCCTTGCAAGTCCTGCGGTTGCTTCGGTAATTATCGATGATTTCTTAAGAGAGGGAAAGGAGCAAAGGGGTCTTTACTCCATTCTCGGCTTCGGTATACTTTATCTTCTGGTGGAGATAGCGGGCTCCTTCTTCGGGCTGATGCAGCAGAGGCGCGTTGCCCGTATCTCACAATCCATACTGCACACCATGCGCGAGCAGGTCTTTGATAAGATACTTCATATGCCCATATCCCAGATAGACGATAACGGAACGGGCAGACTTATCACCCGCGCAACAAACGACGTGGAAACGGTAAACGAGTTCTATTCCGATATCTTCATCAATCTGTTCAAGGACGTTTTCCTGCTTATCGGTATTGCGGGGGTTATGATAGCCTTCGACCCATACCTTGCTCTTCTTTCCCTTACGGGAGTACCGTTTATATTCCTTATCACCTTTTCCCTTAAGAAGCTTATTAAAAACAACTTCAAGAAGGTAAAGGCGATAACGGGGCAGATAAACGGCTTCATCGCGGAAAACATCAGCGGTATGCGCATCGTTAAGGCCTATAACCGCCAGAAGCACAAGCTCCGCGAGTTCGTTGCCCTTAACCACAGGTATTTCAAGGGCACCGTGACCCAGATAGTGCTCAACTCCGTGCTTCACCCCTCTATGGAGGTAATAAACAATCTGGTTATCGCTCTTTTGCTCGTTGCAAGCTTCGGCAGAATAAGCGACGGCGCTCTGAAGCTTGGCGTGCTTTACGCCTTCACCAATTACGTTAAAAAGTTTTTTGAACCCATAAACGATCTTGCGGAAAAATACACAAGCGTACAGTCCGCCTTCGTTTCCGTGGACCGTATAGGTGAGATACTTGACGCAGAGGGCACCGAAATGCCTGAAGAGGGAACGAGGGACGGTGCCGTTATCGGGGATATAGAGTTCGATAACGTGTGCTTCTCCTACGACGGCAAGACCCCCGTGCTGAAGAACGTGAGCTTCCACCTGAAGCCGGGAACCAAAGCCGCCTTCGTTGGCGCTACGGGTGCGGGAAAGACAACGGTCATAAGCCTGCTTTGCCGCTACTACGTGCCCGATTCGGGACGCATACTGGTGGACGGCACCGATATAAGGGAATGGAAGCTTCGTGATCTGCGGCGCGGTATTTCGGCTGTTATGCAGAACGTATTTCTTTTTGACGGCAACGTGCGGGATAATATAGATATGCACGCTTCCCTTACGGATGAAAAAATCACCGAAGCTCTCGTTGCCGCAAACGCGGACGAGTTTGTATCCGAGATCGGCGGAATTGACGCAAGAGTATACGAGCAGGGTCTTAATTTCTCCACGGGTCAGCGGCAGCTTCTTTCCTTTGCCCGTGCCGTGGCAACGGACCCCGGAGTACTTATTCTTGACGAGGCAACGGCAAATATTGACAGCGTTACGGAGGAAAGGATACAGAGCGCCATAGGAGAAATATCCCGCGGGCGCACCTGCGTGTTCATTGCCCACAGGCTTTCCACCATCAGAGATTGCGATATTATTTTCCTTCTTGACCGCGGGGTGATCGTGGAACGCGGCACCCACGGAGAGCTGATGGCTCTGGGAGGAGGATACGCGGCACTTGTAAACGCCGCCGCAGAAAACGGAGAACTGGAATGAATTCAAATAAAGGCAAGGGCCTTTTCTACGCCGACGGTGTAAGGGACGGTATTCCCATAGGACTCGGATATTTTTCCGTTTCCTTCGGTATGGGAATACTTGCCACCACCAAAGGCTTTACCGCCCTTGCGGCACTTGTTATGTCTGCAACCAATCTTACCTCCGCAGGGCAGGCGGCGGGTATAGAGATAATCGGAGAGGCGCTTTCAAAGGGAGGAGGAGCACTCGTGTTCTCCCTGCTTACAGCGGGAGAGCTTGCCCTTGCACAGCTGGTCATCAATCTGCGCTATTCCCTTATGGCGGTATCCCTCTCCCAAAAGCTTTCCCCAAGGTTTAATATGCTTCAGCGGCTTATTGCGTCTGCCTTCATCACGGACGAGATTTACGCCGTTGGCGTGACCAGAAAGGGAGATATTGAGCCGAGGTATTGGTACGGCCTTGCCACGGTACCATATTTTTCATGGGCGCTTGGCACTCTTTGCGGTGCTCTTGCGGGTAATATTCTGCCCGGTGCCGTGGGGGATGCCCTTGGTATCGCGCTGTACGGAATGTTCCTTGCAATAATCGTGCCTCCCGCAAGAGAAAAGCGGGCGGTTTGTCTGGCGGTCTTATTTTCCGCCGCGCTCTCCTGCTTGCTTTTCTTTCTTCCGATATTCGACTTTTTAAGCGCGGGCTTCCGCGTTATAATATGCGCAGTGGCGGCGGCTGCCGTTTGTGCGGCGGTGCGCCCCGTAAAAGAGGAGGCGGAAAAATGACGGTAATCGTTTATATCCTCATTATGGCGGCGGTAACGTATCTCACCCGTATGCTTCCTCTTGCTCTGATCAGAGAAAAGATACGCTCCCGCTTTATTATCAGTCTGCTTACCTACTTGCCCTATACGGTGCTTGCGGCATTGACTTTTCCATCGGTTTTTTACGCAACGTCAAGCACTCTTGCCTCAGCCGTCGGCTGTGCCGTTGCCTGCGTGCTTGCCTTCTTCCGCGTGCCAATGGTGCTGGTTGCGCTGTCCGCATCGGCGGCATCCTTCATTTTTTTGGCGTTTTAGCCTTAAAATACCCCTTAAATGTTCTTCATCACCTTGCAATTTGCAAGATGCTGTGGTAGAATATTGCATATATTATTTTGATCAAAAATCTCAAGTAGACCAAGGATGTATTATGAAAGATCTGATGATAGGAAACAAGGCGGTTGCCCGCGGTATTTTTGAATCGGGCTGTACCGTCATATCCTCTTACCCCGGCACCCCCAGCACGGAGATAACCGAATACGCCGCCGATTATCCCGAGATGCATTGCGAGTGGGCGCCCAATGAAAAAGTGGCTTTGGAGGTTGCCTTCGGCGCCTCTCTTGCGGGCGCAAGAAGTGCCTGCGCAATGAAGCACGTGGGAATGAACGTTGCGGCTGACCCCCTCTTCACCCTTTCCTATACGGGCGTTAACGGAGGTCTCGTTATCTGCGTTGCCGACGACCCCGGAATGCACTCATCCCAGAACGAGCAGGACAGCCGTCATTACGCAGTTTCCGCAAAGGTGCCTATGCTTGAGCCCGCAGACAGTACCGAGTGCAAGGAGTTTGCAAAGGCAGCTTTTGAGCTTTCCGAAAGATTCGATACTCCCGTTATGCTCCGTCTCTGCACCCGCATCGCTCACGCACAGAGCCTGGTGGAGCTTGGAGAACGAGAGAACAGAGAGAATATAAAGTACGAAAAGAACGGCGCAAAGTACATAATGATGCCCGGTAACGCCAAGAAGCGCCACCCCGTTGTGGAGGCGCGCACGGCAGCCATAGCGGAATATGCGGAAAACTGCCCCTTCAACCGCATTGAGGGTAACGGCACAATGGGTATTATTACCTCGGGTACCTGCTATCAGTACGTCAAAGAAGTGTTCGGCGACGACGTGAAGATCCTTAAGCTGGGTATCGTTAATCCCATGCCCGTTAAGCTTATAAGGGACTTTGCCGCCTCCGTTGAAAAGCTCTACGTGGTTGAGGAGCTTGATCCCGTTATAGAGGAGCATTGCCTGAGTATCGGCGTTAAGCTTGACGGCGGCAAGGATATGTTCCCGCCCATCGGAGAATTTTCTCAACAGTTTATCGCCTCTGCCTTTGGAAAGGAGATCGGCGCATCCGTTGACGCAAACGTGGGCGATATCCCCATGCGTCCTCCCGTTATGTGCGCAGGCTGTCCTCACAGAGGAATGTTCTATACTCTTGCAAAGAACAAAGTAACCGTACTCGGTGATATTGGGTGCTACACTCTCGGCGCACAGGCGCCCCTGTTTGCCATAGATTCCACCCTTTGCATGGGCGCTTCCGTATCGGGTCTGCACGGCTTTAACCTTGCGGGCGGCGAGGAGGCGGAAAAGAAGAGCGTTGCCGTAATCGGCGACTCCACCTTCCTGCATTCGGGCGTTACGGGTCTTATCAATATCGCTTATAACGCAACCAACAGCACCGTTATTATCCTTGATAACTCCATCACGGGTATGACGGGTCACCAGCAGAACCCCGCAACGGGTATGAACCTGCGCGGAGAGCCTGCGGCAAAGATAGATCTGGAGGCGCTGTGCCGTGCCGTGGGTATCAACCGCGTGCGCGTGGTCGATCCTTACGATCTTAAGGCGTGCAACGAGGCCGTAAAGGAGGAGCTTGCGGTAAGCGAGCCTTCCGTTATCATCAGCCGCCGTCCCTGCGTGCTGCTTAAGACCGTTAAGGCAAAGAAGCCTCTTATCGTGGACGAAGCAAAGTGCAGAGGCTGCAAGGCGTGCATGAGGCTTGGCTGTCCCGCCATCAGCATGAAGAACGGCAAGGCAAAAATAGACGCAACCCTTTGCGTTGGCTGCGGAGTATGCAAGCAGCTTTGCGCGTTCGACGCCATTACCGACGGGGAGGATAAGTAAATGAACAACAACGTAAAAAGCGCGCTTATCGTGGGTGTCGGAGGTCAAGGTACTCTGCTTGCAAGCAAGGTGCTCGGCAGAGTGGTTCTTGGTGAAGGATACGACGTTAAGGTAAGCGAGGTTCACGGAATGAGCCAGCGCGGCGGAAGCGTGGTCACCTACGTAAGATGGGGAGATAAGGTATATTCCCCCGTGGTTACGGAGGGCGAGGCAGACTATATCCTTTCCTTTGAAAAGCTGGAGGCGGCAAGATACGCATCCTGCCTTAAGAAGGACGGGAAAATAATCACCAACAATCGCGAAACCGATCCTATGCCCGTTATTACAGGCGCGTGCGAATATCCTTCCGACGTGCTTGAAAAATTAAAGGCAAACGGAGCGGATGTATTTGAGTTCGACGCACTCTCTCTTGCCGCAGAGGCAGGCACCGCAAGAGCGGTGAATATCGTTTTGCTCGGAAAGTTTGCGAAGCAGACGGATATCCCCGCGGAAAAATGGCTTGATGCCATCAAAGCATGTGTAAAACCGCAGTTCATTGACGTGAACGTTAAGGCGTTTAACCTCGGCTACGGTCTTGAATAATTTTTGAAATTCTTGAACAATTCTTATAAGAGCGAGAGGAAAAAACAATGGAAGAGCGTTATTGGCAAAAAGAAATAGAAACGGCGTCCCGCGAGCAGATAGAGGCATGGCAGAGCGAGCGCCTGGTTGCCACGGTAAAGAGAGTTTACGAAAACGTGCCCTATTACCGCGATATGATGGACAAGGCAGGAGTAAAGCCCGAGGACATCAAAAGCCGCGAGGATATCGTAAAGCTGCCCTTTACCTGCAAGCAGGATCTGCGGGATACTTACCCCTACGGTTTGTTTGCGGTACCTATGAAGGACGTGGTAAGACTGCACGCCTCCAGCGGTACCACCGGTAAGCAGATAGTAGTCGGCTACACCAGAAAGGATCTGGAGATCTGGGGCGACTGCGCCGCACGTCAGCTTGCGGCAACGGGTGCTGACGAGAACGCGATAGTACACGTTTCCTACGGCTACGGACTTTTCACGGGCGGTCTTGGAATGCACGAGGGCGCGCACCGTATGGGCGCTACCACCATTCCCGTATCCTCCGGTAATACCCAGCGCCAGCTTACCATTATGCAGGATTTCGGCAGTACCGTCCTTTGCTGTACCCCCAGCTACGCAATGTATCTTGCGGAAACCGCGGAAAAGCAGGGGCTTACCCCCGCAGACTTCAAGCTTAAGGCGGGTATCTTCGGTGCCGAACCCTGGACCGACGAGATGCGCCACGAGATAGAGAAAAGACTCGGCCTTGAAGCCTTCGATATCTACGGACTTACGGAGATCATCGGCCCCGGCGTTTCCTTTGGCTGTCACGCTCACGACGGTATGCACGTGAACGAGGACCACTTCATTATCGAGGTCATCAATCCAGAAACGGGCGAGCCCGTGGCTGAGGGCGAGCAGGGCGAGATCGTGTTCTCCTGCATCACCAAGGAGGCTTTCCCCATTCTCCGTTACCGCACCCGTGATATCGGCTCCGTTAAGTATGAAAAGTGCAGCTGCGGCCGTACGCTTGCCCGTATGTCCAAGCCTTGCGGACGAACGGACGATATGCTTATTATCCGCGGAGTGAACGTATTCCCCTCTCAGATAGAGACCGTGCTCATAAAGATGGGTTATCTGCCTAACTATCAGATAATCGTTGATACCAAGGATAATATGGACACTCTTGCCGTCAAGGTAGAGATGGGCGAACAGCATTTTGACGACGTGGTTAAGGAGATAACCCGCAGAGAAAAGGAGCTTGCGGACGAGCTTAAATCCTTGCTCGGCGTTTCCGCCAAGGTCATCCTTTGCGCTCCCAACAGCATTGCCCGCTCCGAGGGTAAGGCAAAGCGCGTTATTGATAACAGAAAAAAGTAAGCAGATACGGAACCTTTCCGTGATTTTAAACGACAAATAGGAGGAATAGAAATGGCTATCAGTCAAATTTCCGTTTTCGTTGAAAACAGCCGCGGCAAGCTTGCCGCCATCACCGAGCTTATTGCTGAAAGCGGCGTGGATATCCGTGCCCTTTCCATCGGAGATTCTTCCGATTTCGGGGTTCTCCGTATGATAGTGAGCGACGCGCCCAAGGCAAAGGCGGCGCTTGAGGCGGGGCAGCATCTCGTTTCCATCACCAAGGTCATTGCAGTTGAAATGCCCGACGTTCCCGGCAGTATGGCAAAGGTCATTCGTGACGCTTCCGATGCGGGAGTAAATATTGAATACGTATACGCGTTTGTAGCGGTATCCCGCAGGCACGCATATCTCGTTATCCGCGCAGAGGATAATTCCGCGGCGGAGCAGATCCTTCTTGATAAGGGCTATACCCTTGCTTCCGAGGAGGAAATCGCACAGCTTTAAGCCTGTAAAAATATCGCTTAGCGCAGGAGAAGCTATGTTCAGAAACTATAGAAAAAGCACATATACGGGAGGAGCGCGGCTGACTGCGCTCCTGCTCGTCGTTTTGGCAGTCTGGGGACTTACGTCCTGTCAGCCGGGTAAAATACCCTCCGACACTACAGACGGCACGGGTATTACCACCACCGTGCCTCCCGTTACGGATGATCCCGTGCAGGAGGAGGTAAAGCTTGTAAACACCGTGTTTACCTCCGCCCTTCTCAAGGGCGATATCCCCGGTCCCTTTGAGGATTCGGGCGAGACGGTGTATATTACCATGGGCGTGCCCGAGGGCATGGGCGGCGGTTACCGTGAATTTGCGGCACAAAGCAACGCCGTGGCGGAGAGGACGGGCTTTTCCCTTATTTACGCAGAGGATCTGATTGCCTTCAATTCCAAGTATCTCGCCATCCAGACCACCGAATCCACTCTCTCAACCCTTCGCCCCGATCTTGCGGACGAGGGCTTTACCCTTATGGATTCGGAAAAGCTCACCCTTGAGGATGGCAGGGCGCTTTCCGTTTTCTATACCTTCGTTAAGGAAGGAAACGGCGGAAGATACGAGGCGTACTGCTATCTGCTTGCGGAGGACGGTATGTCCGTTTTCCCCTTCGTTTGCAGATTTGAAGGCTTTACCGCATTCCGCGATGCCGAGGTAAGGGCAAGGGTACGTGAGATCGCCGCAACCGTGACCGTTCACGAGGATAATTTTGCAATTCAGCTTGCAGACGGACTTGTAAGCCGTAACTTCTCTCTTTACGATAATCTGCCGGACGGGTATTCCGTTGCGGATATAGTTCCTTATACGGAGGATCTTCTGGCGGTATTTGCAAGGGATAAGGCAAAGGCTCTCTACGTCAGCTTCTTTAATTATATAACGAATACCCTTGAGGGCGGTTGGCAAAGGATCTACGATAACGCCGCGGCCTGCGACGTTTTTGCCGCAGAGAACGGGCTTATCGTTTCTCCCGCTTACGGAAAGTATTATTCCGTTACGGGAGCACCCGACAGCCTGAAGATGCAGCTTATAACCCGCACGTTCTCCGATGCGCTGTATTCGGATGACGGAAATTACCGCGCCTACGTTCAGGCGGCAGGCGGCAACGTGATCGTGGAGGATCTTTCCACGGGAACCAGCACGGTGGTATATTCTCCCCGTACCGAGTCGGTTACTGCAGGCGAGGAAAGACGGGCGGAGCTTATTTGCTTCTCAAAGGACGACAGACTTATATTCCGCATTGACGGACCTGCGGGCACCGTGGGATTCGGCGTGTTCAATACGGCAAGCAATGCGGTAAGCGCTTACGAAAACGGTCTTGCGCCCATCGGCTGTACCGCAACCGCCGTGTGGCTTATGAGGTACAGAGACGGTCAGCCCGTGGAGATATGCCGCGCAGAGCTGGACACCCCCGATAAAACGGAATCAATGTACGTGCGCGGAGGAGAGCGCAAGGAAGGTTTCTTTGATAATTACGAGGATATCTTCTTTGAAAGCCGCATAACTCTTAACAGCAGCGGAACCTATTTCGTGCTGTTCCCCGCAGACGACGCCTCAAGAATATCTCTGTTCAGCGCGCACACCTTTAAGTGCATCTATACCACCCCCGTTCCCCATATCTCGGAGGTCATCTCCCTTGATAAGCAGATAATCGTGGGAACTCAGGGCTGGGGAAATCTTTACACGATCGATCTGCCGGAAAAGACCACACCCGGCGGAAGCTTTGACCATGAAAGCGTTAAGGAAACTCCCAACTACGAACCCGATTACGAGGAGGTGCTGGAGCTTATCCGTTATTCTGCGCCCTATCTGTACAGACCCGCAAAGGGGGCAAGCTCCTTTGCTTCCGGCAATATCATCTATTATCTTCTCAATTACGCCGCCGAAAAAGGCCTTGGCGAGGAATACACGGATTACGTGAAGATAATGGTTGAAAAGCCTGCGGAGGAGATCACCGCCGATGCGGTAAGCACCGACGGCACCCCGGAGGCACCTGCCGAAACCGCCGATGCAGAAACCACCTCAAGCGAGACGGAGGACGTTACCGTTTCCGTGGAGACTACGGCGGAGGTACCCGAGGATACGGATACGGCAACGGGCGAGATTACGGATGATGTGACCGACGGAGTGACTGCCGAGCCGATCACCACGGGCCCCGAGATGATCGAGCAGATCATCGAGGTGCAAAGATACAGAGTTCCGATCTACACGCTGAAAAAGCTTGCCTGGGAGCTTCTCGGTATAACGGAGGATTATTTTGAGGACCGTATCACCGATCCCGTTCCGGAGATTCCCGAGGAGACGGTAACGGGCGTGGAGACGACGGATATCCCCGAAGATTCCGATACCGTTGATACCAACGATGCAACACCCGACGGAACAGCCGCACCCACGGACGTTACGGAGGTGCCCGCAGAAACCGTCGCGCCCGAGGAGCCCGAGGAGAAAAAGCCCGAGAACGCCTATATAGGTCTTGAGGGCGAGGACAGATACGATCGCGAAACGGGTCTGTTCCATTTTATTCCGGGATCGGATACTCCATCAGGCTGGAGCATAGAGACGGGCGGCACCGTAATAGCTCATAATACGAACAAGCTGACGGTGAAGACCGTGCTCGTAGCACCGGACGGTACCCGTATGAATGCGGAGTATTCTCTGGAGGCTGTGAACGATTATTACAGAATAACCGCAATTTCCGTATCCGTAAGCCTTAACGTAAGGGACAATCTCCCCCGCTTTGAGCTGGACGGAGTTAAGTACGCGCCCCTGTGGTACGCAGTGGAAAAGGGACCCGGCAAGCTTTATTATCCCATAAACGATTCTCCCGCGGGCGGCAACATCACTCCCGTGCTCAGAGACGGTAAGGGATATGAATACCGCAACGGCGAGCTTGCGTTCGGAGTCGTATATCTCTACGGCTCCAAGGCAGTGATATCTGTCAGCAGATTCGGCGTTCACGATATTCTGTACGTTGATATGGCTTCGGGCGAGACCCGACTGCTTAGCGGAAAAACGGGCTTTAACGGCTATTCCGCCGAGATTGCGGCGATGCAGAAGGCGGGAAGCAGTTACCCCTATTACGGAGCGCGCTTTCTTGGCGCTTCCGCAAACGGCTCTCGCATTCTGTATCTTGTAAGCGACGGCGTGAACAAGCTTTCCGCTGAATATTACGCTCTCGATCTTGCAACGGGAAAGACTCAAAAGCTCTCTCAGAGCCTCTACGGCAGCAGAACGAGTGCGAACAATATTGAGTTCTTCCAGTGGATAAGCTCGTCCCGCGTTCGTATATCCGTTTGGGAAACCGTGAATTACTCGCTGCAGAACAATGTATACGAGTGGACCTACACGGGCGGTGTGTGGAATGCGGTAAAGACCGATTATACCACGGACGGTCTCGGATGGTACGGCTCCGGCGGCTCTCAGATCGTGGATCCCGAGGATGAGGAGGAGACCCGCGAGGTAACGGAGGACGAGTACTCCGCATGGTCAGACGAAAGCGGCTGGAACGGCGAAGGCATCACTTTGCGTGAGCTTGCGGATCTGTTCTACGCAGCAAGAGACGAGGAAATCGCAAAGCGTGATGGCTATTCCTTCAACGGGACATCGGAATACGTTATTACTTTCCGCAGCGCAGGTTATATAGTTATGACACAGCGCTCCGTGCTTTATAACAGCGAGGGAAAGCCTGCGGGCATAACCAAGAATACACAGAACATTTGCCAGATAGTAAATGGCGAGTGGAAGTGGATAAGGATAACGCTTCCGTAAAAATAAAATCGGCTGTGAAGACGTGGTCTTCACAGCCGCTTTTAGGATGTTTTTACTTTTGAATTATTATCACCTTGCAGGGCTTTTTGATCTTTTCCGCGTATTTTATTACGGAGAGAGTGCCTTTTGAGCTTCCGTCCCAAAAGGCAACGACGGCATCTGAACAGTCTACTATCCTTTTGTTTCTGATTATCGGCGCGGCGCGACCGTAACGATCGTATTCCGGCAAATATTCCGTAAGCTTTATTCCGTGCGTTTTTGCGTATTCTGCCGCGCAACGGTCTATTCCGTTAGCGCCCCCCGATACTATCTCGTCATTTTCGGATACGTAATCTCCCAAGTTGCTTATCGAAAGATCTCTTGACCCAATGATTGCTATTTTCATAAAAACTCCCATATATGAATTTAGTATACTTAAAATAAGTATACTAACAACATTATAACATAAAATAATCTTAAAATATACTTAAAGTAAGATTATTTGGAGTATATTTGTGAGAAATAAGAAAAACAAGCATCTTGGTATAGAGATAGATCCGGAGCTTCATTATAAGCTGCACTATATATCAAAGTATTACGGACGCTCCGCAAACGGGGAGATCCTGTATTTGATAAGGCAGGAGATAAAAGCCTTTGAGCAAAGCGAGGGCGAGATAGTTATGCCCGCAAACGACGACGCGCAAAGTTAAATTAAATCGGCTGTGAAGACGTGGTCTTCACAGCCGATTTTTTATCATTATTTACCGCAGCCGCAGCTTTTTTTCTGAGCATCGCTGCAGCAACATCCGTCGGGACAGCCGATGCACTTCTTACCGCTTTTCTTCGATTTGTATACGTAAAAGGCGGCAAAGCCTATTATTGCGACGATTATGGCGATAATTACGATATCCGTTGCGTTCATTATTTGTTACCTTTCAGAGCGTACTCTGCCTTGAGCTTTCTATCGGAGCGTGCGCAGAGGGCAATAAGGATGCCTGCGAATACCAGAACGGCAATAAGTCCGCCAACAAAGCCTGCGCCGAGAGAACCCGTGGTAATAAGAGTTCCGATCTGGAATACGAGGAAGCCTACGGAATAGCCGGTGCCGAGCTGAAGACCGATACCGCCCCAGAACCATTTTTTATCCTTGATCTCCGCGTTCATAGCGCCGAGAGCCGCAAAGCAGGGAGGAGTGAAGAGATTGAACATAAGGTATGCAAGAGCCGCAACCTTGGTGATGCCGAATACTGCGGCAACCTCCGTGCCCGCGCCCTCTACCATCTCAAGAGCCTCGGTATCAATAAGATTGGAGATGCCGTAGCAGACCGCAAGAGTACCGACAACGTTTTCCTTGGCGATAAAGCCGGTAACGGCTGCTGCAGCCATCTGCCAGGCCTTAATGCCGATGATGGGGAGAATGAGTACTGCAATGGGCTGTGCAATGGAAGCAAGGATGGAGGTGCTCTCCATACCTTCCTCAACGAGAGCGAAGCTCCAATCGAAGGACTGCATAATATATACTATTGCGTTGCACAGCAGAATAATAGTACCTGCCTTAACTATGTATGCCCAACCGCGGGAGAGCATGGAGAGTGCCGCGCGCTTAAGGCTGGGAACCTTGTATTCGGGCAGCTCCATAATGAAGTAAGACTTTCTTGCCTTGTGACCTGCGATCTTATTTACGAGCAGTGCACCAAGGAAGATGATAACAATACCCGCAAAGTACATAAGAGTACCTACCCAGGAAGCCTCAGGGAAGAATGCGCCCGCAAAGAGGGCAATAACGGGGAGCTTGGCGCCGCATGGCATAAAGGGAGCGAGCATTGCGGTGGCGTTGCGCTCGCGCTCGTTGCGGATGGTGCGGCAGGCCATAACGCCGGGAATGGCACAGCCTGTGCCGATAATGAAGGGAATAACCGATTTGCCGGAAAGTCCGACCTTCTTGAAGATGGGGTCAAGGACGATGGTAGCGCGGGCCATATAACCGCAATCCTCAAGGAGTGCGATCATGAAATACATTACCATGACGAGGGGGAGGAACCCTACAACCGCGCTTACACCGCCGATAATTCCCTCGGTGAGCAGAGCAACCAGAAAATCGTTGCCGCCCTCAAGGGCGCCTGCTACCCATTCCTTGAACGCGTCTATCCAACCAACGAAGACGTCCGCGATCCAGGGACCGAGCCAAGCCTGAGATATCTGGAATACAAGGAACATAACGCCCGCAAACAGAATAAGACCGACGATGGGGTTAGTTATTACGGAGTCGAACTTGTCCTGCGCGTTTCTATCCTTGGTGAAAACCTTGCGCGTTTCAACTTTATCTACTATGCCGTTTACAAATTCAAAGCGCTTGCGGTCTGCGATTTCAACTGCCTTCTTATCCGTAAGATCCACTCCCTCCTGAATATAGGGAGCCTTCTGGGAAAGACCGTGCTGAGCTACGGCGGCCTTTATAAGCTCGCCAAGGCCCTTGGAGTTGGTGGATACGGTATCCACAACGGGACAGCACAGCGCCTTGGAGAGAGCTGCGGTATCTATCTCCGTTTCCTTCTTCTTGTTTACGTCTGCTTTGTTAAGGGCAACCACCATAGGGATACCAAGCTCAAGCAGCTGTGTGGTAAAGAACAGGGAACGGCTGAGGTTAGTAGCGTCAACGATATTGATGATAACGTCGGGCTTTTCGTTCTTTACGTACGCGCTGGTAACGCTCTCCTCGGAGGTGAACGGCGACATAGAGTACGCGCCGGGAAGGTCTACGGCGATAAGCTCGTGTTCCCCCGCATAGCTCTTTTTGATGCGTGCCTCCTTTTTATCCACCGTAACACCCGCCCAGTTGCCGACCTTTTCGTTGCGGCCTGTAAGAGCGTTGTACATCGTGGTCTTTCCGCTGTTGGGATTTCCTGCAAATGCAATGCGCATAAGTTCTCTCCTTCTCTTGAAATGGAAGTTAGCAACCGCTAACCAACGGGCAAAAAACAAACAGCATCGCCCGCTGCCTTACCGTGTTATTCCACGATAATGGCGGCGGCAAGCTGATCGTCCATATTGTAACGGCCGTCCTTGATGGACACCACGCATCCGCCCTTGCGGCGGCTGATAACGGTTATCTTCTCTCCGCTGTAGCAACCGAGAGAAAAGAGGAACGCATCAAGCTCCTCGTCGTCCGTGGCTATTTCCTTTACAACGTATTCCTTGCCCTCAACGGCGTTAGTCAGGTTCATAGCTTCCACCTTTAAATACACTGTCGGGGTTAGCTTCTGCTAACCACTCGTATATATTATACCAAAATGCGCCATTTGTCAATAGCTTTTTGGAATTTTCTTATTCATTTCCCCTTTGCACAAAATACTTGCCATATTCACAAAACAATGTTATACTTAATGTATAAAAGATAATTGCGAGGCTGTTATGGAAAGATTAAAAAAGAAGCTGGAAAATTATTGGTATCATTATAAGCATCAAACGCTTTTGGGACTTCTCGGACTTGCGGTGTGCATTGCAGCCCTTGTGCAATGCGCCGGCGCGGAGGAATACGATACTTACATAACCTATGCGGGACCCGCCAGACTTTACGAGCAGCAGCTTGAGGAGGGCGCCGCATACGCCGCCGCGGCAATAGGAAAGGATCTTAACGGCGACGGCAAGGTAAGCGTCAGCTTCAATAAGATATTTCATATGACAAACGAACAGATAAGGGCGGAGTTTGAGAAGGACCCCACCTTCAGCGTTCCCTCCCAGGAGGGCAACTTTGAAAAGTTCTGCCGCGAGTTTGAGGCGGGAGATACGGTCATCTGGTTCGTTGACCCTGCCCTTTACGCGGAGTACGCAAAGACCGACGATTGGGTATCCATGCTTGAGGTGCTTGATACGGAGGCTTGGCGCAGCTTTACCGCAGACCTGCCCGACGGAAGCTTTGACCAATACAGCGTGCGCCTGCTTGAAACGGAATTCGGAAAGACCTTCTTTTCCTATCTGCCCGAGGATACGCTGCTTTGTATGCGCCGCAGCTCCAATTACAGCGCGATGGTGGGAGAAAGCGAGTCGGGCGAGTTTTACGACAGGGGCGTTGAGGCTTTCCGCGCCATTTTTGAGTACGGCAAAAACAAGTAACACAATCGGCGGCGATTCATAAGATGATATGGGAGGCGAAAAGCCCCCGTAAACTCTTGGAGGAACAATTATGGATTGCCTTAACAACGTACTCGGTAATAACAACAACTGCGCTTGCACTTGGCTTATTATTGCCATTCTTGCTATCCTTTTCATCTCCTGCATCTGCGGTTAATATAGTACGATAAAAACCGCGGCTGTCCAACGGACAGCCGCGGTTTTCTTTTACCTATGAAATACTTGCACTTTTATTGAAGCAACGCCTTCGTGGCTTCTTCCTCAAACTGCTTGGTGTAGAGGGAATAGTAATGTCCCCTTGCCTTCATCAGCTCCGTGTGAGTGCCGCGCTCGATTATCTTTCCGGCACTTACAACAAGTATGAGGTCGGAGTTTCTGATGGTGGAAAGCCTGTGGGCGATAACGAGAGAGGTTCTGCCGTTGGTTATCTCCTTGATGGCGGACTGTATCTTTCCCTCGGTGATGGTGTCAACGGAGGCGGTCGCCTCGTCAAGCGCCAGAATACGGGGATCCGCAAGGATGGCACGGGCAAAGGAAAGCAGCTGCTTTTCGCCCGTGGAGAGCAGGTCGCCTCCTTCTCCCACCTGGCTTTCAAGCCCCTTTTCCATCTTTGCAACGATATCGTCGGCGCTTACTCGCTTAAGCGCCGCCATTATCTCTTCTTCCGTTGCATTGGGATTGCCGTAGCGCAGATTTTCCGCAACGGTGCCGGAGAACAGATGAGGCGTTTGCAGTACGTAGCCGATATTGGAGTGCAGCCAGAGCTGGGAGCGTTCTCTTGCGTCCCTGCCGTCTATAAGCACCCTTCCCTCGGTGGGCTCAAAGAAGCGGCACACAAGGTTAACGAGGGTGCTTTTTCCCGCGCCCGTTTCTCCAACGATTGCAACGCTGCTGCCGCGGGGAAGCTTCAGATCAAAATGCTCAAGGATGTATTCCTCGCCGTCGGGATACTTGAAGGTAACGTCGCAGAATTCAATATCCCCGTGCAGCTCCTCCCAATTTTCGCGCTTTGGCTCAAAGCTGTCGCCGTATTTTTTAACTACCTCTGCGCTGTCCGCAACGTCGCTTTTGGTCTCCATCAGCTTCGTGAAGCGCTCAATGTTTACCTGAACGTTTATAAGGGTGGAGAGCGCGTCTATAAGCCAGCGGATTGGCTCCATAACGCCGAGAGCGTAGGACATAAATACCGAAAGGGTTCCGATGAGCATTGCGTTTTCCATGGTAAGCTTGCCGCCGCGCAAAAGCACCAGCGCAAGCACCAGGGAGGATGCAAAGGTAATAACGGAGCCGAACATTGCGTTCAGACGGGAGGCGCGGATGGAGGTGCGCTTCATTTCCGCACTGTCCACGTTAAAGTCCCGTGACATTTTTTCCTCGATCACAAGGGTCTTGACGGTCTTTGCGCCCGTAATTCCCTCGTTGAAGTTGCCCGTTATCCTGGAGTTGATCTCTCTTATCTTGCGGTGGAAGTCGGAAAGCTTTGATTGGAATATCCAGATGCAGATCACCGTAAATGGTATTACCGCCACCACAAGCAACGCAAGGCGCGGGTTCATGGAGAACATAACGGCGATAACGCCAACGATGTAGGAGATATGCCATACTCCGTCCATGAGCGACCAGGATACCATTTCTCCTATTCGGGAGGTATCGCTCATTACTCTTGCGTGGATGTAGCCCACGCTGTTCTGATTGAAATAAGAGAATGAAAGGGTCTGCAGATGATTGAACGCGGCGCGGCGCAGATCGCGGCTTACGCTGTGCTCTATGCGGGCGGCAAAGTAAGTGGAGATAAAATTCACCGCCATCTGCACCACGAGAAATGCAAGGTAGAGCAGAATAAAGGGAATAAGAGTATCCAGCGTGCCAAGCTCAACAAAGTGGTTCAGTGCGTATTTCTGGAAGAAGGGAAGCAGCACGTCTGTGGCACTTCCCCCAAGACCGCAAAGGATCATAATAAGCAGTATCCTGCCGTAGGGGCGCATATAGGGGATAAGCTTCGGGATTCCGAACATGGGAAGCTTAACGTATTCCTGTTCCTTTTGCTTCTTCACGCCGTCACCTCCCCCTCGTCGCTTTCGCGCTTGCTTTGCAGCTCGTAAACTCTGGAGTAGAGTCCGCCGTTCTTCACAAGCTCCGCATGAGTGCCTCTTTCGGTAATTCTGCCGTCCTCCAGCACCAGTATGCAGTCTGCCTGCATAAGGGTGGTTATACGGTGGCTGACTATGATCACCGTGGAATCTGCAAGCTTCTCGCGGAGGGCGGTGCGGATCTTTGCATCCGTCTCCGTATCAAGGGCGCTCATGGAATCGTCAAATATCATAACGGGGGTCTTGCCCGTCAGCATACGGGCGATGGCCGCCCTTTGCTTCTGTCCGCCCGATAGGGTAACGCCACGCTCACCAACGAAGGTGTCAAAGCCTTCCGCAAAGGAGTCTGCCGTTTCTTCAAAGGCGGCGGTGGCGGAAGCCTCACGGACCTCATCCATGGAGGCGTTTTCAAGGGCGATGCCGATATTATCCTTGATGGAACGGGAGAAAAGGTACGGCTCCTGAAGCACGATGCCGATATTCTTGCGCAGATGATCCCCCTTGATATCGGCGATATCAACGCCGCCAACGGTAATTCTGCCGCACCCCTCGGGGAGCTCGTAAAGACGGTCAAGCAGATGGATAAGAGTGGATTTGCCGCTTCCCGTGCCGCCGAGAATACCCACGGTGGAGCCTGCTTTGATACGCACGTTTATGTCGTGCAGAAGCTCGGGACAGCCCTCGTAGGCAAAGCTTACGTTCTCGTAAACTATATCGGCGCCCTTAAAATCGGGGGTAAGGGCGTTATCCCTGTCCCTTTCCTCCTCACTTGCCATAATGTAGTGTATCCTGTCAAGGGATACGCCCGCCTTGCTTACGTTGGCGATCATTCTGCCAAGCATACGCACGGGCCAGATAA
Source organism: Oscillospiraceae bacterium (assembly GCA_015064505.1). GTDB lineage: Bacteria > Bacillota > Clostridia > Oscillospirales > CAG-272 > RUG12395. The sequence continues at coordinate 20,005 of SVSB01000001.1, read as the reverse complement.
GCATGGAGTTATAGGAGATAAAGGTAATGTATTCTCCTGCGGTAATATCTCCGTTTATGGCAAGATAAGCACCAACGACGATGATAAGCATCACCTGAATTCCCGATATAAGATCGGCAGTGCCCCAGAAAACGGAGAATATCATGGAAAGACGGGTCCACAGAGAGCAGTATTTGTTGTTCTGCTCCTCAAAGCGATCCCTTTCGTACTTTTCGCGTCCGAAGGCGCGCACAACTCTCACTCCCGTCAGGTTTTCCTGTGCAATGGCGGAAAGCTTGCCCTCGTTCTCGTCGCATTCGCCAAATGAGCCGCTGATGCGCTTATGAAAAAGCAGGCTGTAGCCGAATATAACGGGAATGGAGCAAAGGGCGATAAGGGAGAGTGTGGCGTTCATGGAGAACATAAAGATAAGAGACATGGTAAGCAGGCAAACGATGCGGAATACCTGCGTCAGCTGCTCGGAGAGGAATCGCTTTACGGTGTCCACGTCCGAGGTGCAGCGCTGTATGATATCACCCGTCTGGTTCTTCATATGCCATGCAAAGGGGAGACGCTCGATGTGGGCAAAGAGGGTATCGCGCATTCTTTTAACGAGGGTCTCCGCGCCCTTTGTGTTACTTACGGAAAAGCAGTACTTGAAAATAACGTTGAATACAGCCGTGACCACCACCGCAAGGGCAACGATCCACAGCCGTTCTCTGAATATATGAGCGCCGCCTGCGCTTTCCACCATCGCCGGGATGGGGGCGGGCAGATCGGGCGGCTCGTTGCCGATGACCGAGTCCACGGTGAATCGGACTATCTGCGGGGAAATGAGCTCACATACGGACACAAGCAAAGCACTGACCGTGGATAGCACGAACCAGCGCTTGCTGTTTTTAAGAAAGCTCATTATCATCCCTGTTTTGGTTAATTGCTTTCTTTTATTCATTTGTTTTTACTCGTTGTCTTATTTCGGACTTTTGTCCTTTTGCGTTACTGCTCGCTTACGAGAGATACGGAGTGAAGCGAAAGGTCCGCAAGGAAGGGAAGCAGTACGGTGCTGCAGCCTTCGACCGATGCGTTATCCGATATTCTGAAAAGCACGCGCATCCCGTAACGGGAGATGTGCAGCAGCTCATATTCGACCGTTTCCCTCACTGTGGGGAAGTCGATCGCGTTATCCTCCGTTTCCTCGGTGCCGTCAGCCGAGCCGACATCGGGAAGCAAAGGGTTTAACGTGTTGTTAATATCCGCGTACAGCGCGGCGGTAAGATCAAGGCAAAGGAAATCAAAGCTTGAAGCAAGTCGGCTGTAAACAAGAGAACCGTTTTCGGATATATCCGCACCGCGGGGCAGGGAAATGCCGACGGTAATGCCGTTGCAGAGCTTTTTTAAGGTTTTGCAGTATTCGGTTATCTCATCCACCGTATCTGCGGTTACTCCTGCATTGTAAATAAGTATCTCGTTGCAGCCGGAGGCGTAAAGCTCCGTAATAAGCAACTGCTCGTAGGAGGCAAGGGCTGCCTTTTCCGCAGGGGCAAGACCTTCTGCAAAGGCGCGGCTTTCAAAAACCGCGGAGCTGTATATACCCTTTTCCTTCAGCAGAGAGAACATATCGGGCGCCGTAAGGGTGCTCGTTCCCGTTTCGGCGGAAATGATGGAGGCAGAGCTTGCCTGCCATCTTGCGCCCTCGTTTGCCGTGTAAAGCAGAAGGGAGAGGGCGGTGCAGCTATCGGGCAGAGCCTCAACGGCGGCAGAAAATTCCTCCTTGCCGGCAAAAGCGGCAGAGGGGAGATAGAGGGTGCTTATTGCGTTTTCCTCGTTTGGCTCGTCGCTAACGGAGGAGGCGGTGTCAGCAGGAAGCTGAGGGGGAGGAGAGCTATCAAAGCTTCCCGCCCTCTTCTTCAGCTCGTTGCCGTACGCGGCGGTTATTACCACGGATGCAACGAGCACAAGGACGATAACCGTTATGTTCAGAATAAGACGGCGGTCCTTGGGCCTTTTATATACGGATGAGATCCTGTTTTTCTTCAGCTTCATTCTTCTGTAAGTAAGGTGTGGTCTATTTCGTTTGCAAGAGCGTCAAGGGTGACGTCAAGCTCGGCGGCGCGCGCATCGATAAGAGCGTAGAACTTACAGCTTTCGTATTGCGCCTTAAGGGAGGCGTAATTGGTTGCCAGGAAGTCATCGTCCTTTTCAAGGCGCTTGATGATGTGGTAGCCGTTCTGTGTAACGATTATGTCGGAGATCTCGTTTACCTTAAGGGCAAAGGCGGCCTCCTCTATCTCGTCAAGCATATAGCCGTAGGTGAAGTAATAACCGTCCTTGGTCATGGAATAATCGTTCGAATAATTGGCAATAAGCTTGTCAAAATCCTCGCCGTCCTTTGCAAGCTGCAGTACCTTTTCCGCGGTCTTGCGGTTCTTATCGTCCGAGAAGCCGTTATCGTGAGCCACGAGCACCTGAACGATGCGCACGAATTCGTCGCCCTTTATTGCGTTCTTAACGGTCTCGTCGGAGTTGTCTATAACGCCGAGACCCGTGGTAAGCACGGAGTAAAGCTCGTCCTCGCAGGCATCCACCGCCATCATAAAACGGAATACGGAATCTGTCATATGGAAGGAGGTGAGAGCCTCTGCGTATTCAGCCTTGCCACCGAATTCGTCAATGGCTTCCTTTACCACCAGATCTGCGGATTCCTTAACGGAGGCGTCGTTTACGGTAATGCCGTATTCTGCCGCAAGATCCACAACGGCAAAAACGTTAACGAGGGCGTTCTTGCAAAGGGTGCGTATCTCGGCATCGGTCTCAAGGCGCTTTTCTCCCTCAAATTCCTCTGCCTTGTAGGATGCGGCGTAATTAAGATAAAAATACTTGTAAAGATCGTAGGATACGTTGTGCTTGCCGTTTACGGTGGCAACGGTGCGGTCATCCTCGGGGGGAAGCTCCGCGCCCGAACAGCCCGCAAAGGAAAGCAGGGTAGCCGCCAGCAGCAAAATGGCAAAGACCTTAAAAAGTTTATTCATTTTATCGCTCCTTCCCGTATGGGAGTTTTTGAACATAATAATACATTGTATATAATATAACATTTATGTGAACATTTCAAGGTTTTTTCGTATAATAAGCCCCCAAATAAACGAACGGTTTAGTATTTTAGCGGAAAACATACGGTTGACAGTGGGCACGTGATGATGTAAAATATAAGTATAACCTACGGAGGTGCAGATAATGGAAAAAATCAAAGTTTCTCTTGATCATATTATTTCCGAGTTTTCGCTGGAGGAGATCTATCTTCCCCGTGAAGCAAAGGATATTTTCGTTGAATGCAACGCAGTGAACAGACCCGGCTTGCAGATAACGGGATATTTTGACCATTTTGAAGAGGAAAGAGTGCAGATAATCGGTCACGTAGAGCACGATTATCTCGGCAATATGAGCAAAGAGGAGCGGGCAACCAGATTAAACGAATTCTTTGCACACAAGCCCGTTGCCGTAGTGGTATCCACGGATCTTTCCATTTATCCCGAGCTTATGGATGCGGCAAAGGCCTACGAGGTGCCCTTGCTCCGCACCTCCTCACCCACAACGCAGTTCCTTGCGGCGCTTATTGCGTATCTTAACGTTGCCCTTGCGCCCCGCATCACCCGCCACGGAGTGCTGGTGGAGGTATACGGCGAGGGTATACTTATCCTCGGCGACAGCGGCATCGGAAAAAGCGAGTGCGCCATTGAGCTTGTAAAGCGCGGTCACCGTCTTATTGCCGACGATGCCGTGGAGATAAAGCGCGTGTCAGCAAAGGCCCTCGTCGGCTCCGCGCCCGAGATAATCCGCCACTACGTAGAGCTTCGCGGTATCGGAATCGTGGACGTGCGCCGTATATTCGGTATGGGTGCCGTAAAGATGACGGAGAAGATCGACCTTATCATCAAGCTGGAGCATTGGGATCAGAATAAGATGTACGACCGCTTCGGCCTTGATAACGAAACGACTGATATTCTGGGAATCAATATCCCCACCATCACCATTCCCGTCCGTCCCGGACGTAACCTTGCTGTAATTCTTGAGATAGCGGCAATGAACAACCGCCAGAAGAAGATGGGCTATAACACCGCAGAGGAGTTCAATAAGCGCCTTATGGGCATTTATGAGGGCAAGAGCGAGGAAAGATAAGGGGAGACCCAAGATAAAAGAAAATAGATAAAGATAAAGCGGCGCCCCGTGAGTTTTCTCACGGGGCGCAATATTATTTGTTTTCGCTTTTTATAAACTCGGCAATATCGTCGATGCCGCATTCAAGAAAGGTGCAGAGCTTGTCGATGGTTTTTGTTTCGATATTTTCGTTCGATTTCAATCTGCGGATCGTTTTGCTGTCAATGCCGCATTTTTCCCGCAGCACATAGGTGCTTACTCCTTTGTGCTCCATCGTCTTCCATAGTCTATCAAAAACTATCATTTGTTTACAGCAATTCCACGCCGCGCTTTAAGAATTCGGCTCTTACCTCGGGAGACCAATAGGAGGACTGAACCTCGCCTATATGTGCCTTGCGGAGGAAGAACATACACATTCTGGACTGACCGATGCCGCCGCCGATGGTAAGGGGCAGCTTGTTTTCCAGCAGTGCCTTGTGGAAGGGAAGCTCCGTTCTCTCCATACAGCCGCGTTCCTCAAGCTGGGAAAGCAGGGAATTGCGGTCAACGCGGATACCCATGGAGGAAAGCTCAAGAGCTATATCAAGCACGGGGTAGTAAACGAGGATATCGCCGTTTAAGGACCAATCGTCGTAGTCGGGGGCGCGTCCGTCGTGGGGCTTGCCCGATCTCAGCTTGCCGCCTATCTGGGCAATGAACACCGCGCCGTGCTTCTTGGTTATCTCGTATTCTCTCTGCTTGGGGGTGAGGTCGGGGTACTCGTCCTCAAGCTCTTGGGATGTAATAAAGAAAATATGATCGGGGAGCAGACGGTCGATAAACTTATATTCCTGTGCAATATATATCTCCGTGTGGTGAAGAGCGCCGTAGATATGACGAACGGCACGCTTGAGGTAATCAAGGGTGCGATCCTCCTCGGTGATCACCTTCTCCCAGTCCCACTGGTCAACGTAGATAGAGTGGATATTATCGGGATTCTCGTCGCGGCGGATGGCGCTCATATCGGTATAAAGGCCCTCGCCTTTTTCAAAGCCGTAGCTCTGCAGAGCCATACGCTTCCATTTTGCAAGGCTTTGTACTATCTCAAAGCTCTCGCCGGAGAAAATATCAAATCCCACGGGTCTTTCAACGCCGTTCAGAGTATCGTTAAGTCCGCTGTTGCCCTCAACGAAGAGAGGCGCGGAAACACGGGTAAGGTTCATGGCTATGGCAAGGTCGCGCTCAAAAAAGTCCTTTACCTTTTTAATAGCCACCTGCGTCATACGCAAATCAAGTGCGGGCGTGTAGCCCTCGGGGATATAGAGGTTTTTCATAATACACTTCCAAAAAATAAAATACGGGGATATTTTAGCATTAATCTGTGAACTTGTCAATATATAGCGGCATCAACTTTGGAGGTATCTGCGGGACGTCTTGGGAGCCGTCCCCTACGGGAGTCAATATCCGCGGGGCGGGAATTCGAATTTCACTTCTCCGTCCTTAAGGGTGAGGAACGCATCAAAGGGCTTGCCTGCCTTGGAGATAAAGCCCTTTATAAGGGCGGTCTTTCCCTCGGAGAGAAGCAGACGTGCGTTTTCTATGGAAATGGTACGCTTGCAGATAACGTTCCTGAAGCCGAATTTACAGCCTTTTTCGCGGTAATTGGCGCATCCGTAGCCGAACGTGGTACGGCGAACCTCACCTCCGCAAAGGGGGCATCTGCCTGCAATATCGCCCATAATACCGTCATCACTGTCGGTGGGGAGGTTTTTGTGCTCAAATACTGCGGCGATCTCGTCCTCCGCTATCTTAACGCTGTCCTTTACCTCGATTTCCCCTCGAAATACCTTTTTCAGCGCCTTGCCGAGCTCGGCGGTCTTATACTTATCCATTGAAATGCCCATACGGATAAGGGATTCAATAAGGAATTCTCCGCCGGGCAGAATGCGGTAAACGTCCTTTTTCAGCTCTATGTAGCCGCTTTTCTTTGCGTTGTCGATAATGGACGTGCGAGTCGCCTCCGTGCCAAGCTCAAGACCTTCAAAAACGGCGCGGTATTCCTCCTCGTCGTTTTCCGTTTCGGCAGCCGCTTTTTCTTCGCGGAAAGGGTTTTTCAGATAATTGTTCAGGGTTTCTATGGTATAGTGCTTCGGGGGCGTGGTTTCCTTTTCCTGGGGCTTGAAGCAGATATTTACCGTATCTCCCTTATTTAGAGAGGGAAGCACCTTGTCCTTTTTATCGTAATCGTCGTATTTCGTCCAGCCGGGCTCCGCTATCATCATTCCCTTGAGGGTAAACTCCTCAAGCTCCCCGACGGCGATAGTGATGGTGGTCTTGTCCACCTTGCATTCCTCTGCGCAGAATACCGCAACGAAGCGGCGGAATATGGCGGAATATACCTTCTTTTCGTCCTCCGTAAGACTTTTTACGTCGGGTATCTTATAGGTAGGGGTAAGGGCAGAGTGGCTTTCTATTTTCTTATCGTCAAAGATAGTCTTTGAGAAGCGGAACTGTACGGGATATCCCAGCTTGCTGACGCCCTCGATTATCTTCTTCATCTTGCCCTGCTCCGCCGTCGCCAGATACTCGGAGTTGGTACGGGGATAGGTTACGTATCCGTCCTCGTAAAGCTTTTGCAGTACCTCAAGGCTTTTTTCCATGGGCATCTTGTATTTTTTGCCAAGCATACTCTGGAGCTTTGAGAGGGAATAGAGCTTACCGGGCTGAAGCACGTCGCGTTTCTTTTTGACGGAGGTGACAACTGCGGTTTCGGCGTTGTATCTGTCGCACGCCGCCTGTGCCTCCCCAAGCTTGTCGCCCGCAAATTTCTCCTTGCTGACAAGCTCCACGTCCTCGCCGTTGGTCTTTTCGCAGCTTCGGATCACGAAGTATTTCTCGGGCACGAAGTTGCGTATTGCCATGTCGCGGTCGTATATCGCCTTAACGATGGGCACGATAACTCTGCCGACGCGCAGAAGAGATCCCGTTTTCAGGGTTGCGTAACGGGTGAGATTAACGCCGTAGAGCCAGTCTATATAGGTGCGGGCAAAGCCCTCGTTTGCCAGATTGTCGTATTCACTGTCAGAGCGCATCTCCTCAATGGCGGCCTTGATGGTCTGGGGGGTCTGGTCGGGAAGCCAAAGACGGCACACGGGCTTTTTTTCTGCGTCGCGCATGGCGTTATCTACGCACAGACGCACGATTATCTCTCCCTCGCGGTCGGAGTCGCCAGCGTTTACTATGGTGGTAACGTCGCTCCTTCTGCAAAGGGCGCGTATAACGCCAAACTGCCTCTCAACTCCCGCATCGGGCTTTTTATCGGCGCCGCTTCTGATGCGGAACTTGAATTCCTCGGGAAAGCAGGGCAGATTATCCATGGTCCAGCGTTGCCCCTCCGTGCCGGGGGTGTATTCCTCTATATCGCATAAGGAAAAAAGGTGACCGAATGCCCAGGTAATAAGGTATTCACCGCATTCAAGGTAACCGTTCTTCTTATTTGAATTGCCGATAGCCCCCGCAATGTTCCGCGCAAGGCTTGGCTTTTCCGCAATTATCAGGATCATCTGTGCTCCGCCTTTTTGTTGATATCCTTATTATTTTACCATATCCGCTTATCTTTGGCAAGGCTTTTTTAATAAGGGACCACAGGGATATTATTACGCTGTAGATAATTACGGAGGCGGTGATGCGCAAAAAAAGCTCCGCCCCATCGGAAAGGGGGGTAAGCACAAGAGAATACTCTCTTACCGCCCGCGTTGCCAGAAAAACGGCGCAAAAGGGTGGCATTATAGCCGCAAACGGGTTTATCTTCGCGTTGGTGGTATACAGCACGCAGGAAAGGCTTAAGGCGGTGTTAAGTACCTCGCAGCCGATTATGATGTACATATACGCGTTTATTCCGTAACGCGGCACGAGAAGTGCAACCAGCAACACGCTCAGTGACGCATCGAATATATTAACGCCCATGGAATATACCTGCTTCCCCGTGCCCTTTAATATTCCGTCACACACCGTATCGCAGTACATAACGGGAATAAGCATAGCAAGACAGCGGATATAACGCCCCGCATCCGTTGCGGGGTACAGCAGATCGGCAATATTGTACGCCTCCGCTCCGATAATGCCCGAGGCGCAGACGGCAAAGATAAGAATGGAATATATTGCCCTCTCCGTAAGGCGGGCAAGGCGTTTTTTATTGGCAAACGCGTAGCATTCCGTCATTTCCGGTACCAGCAGACCCGCAAAGGCGGTGGAAAATGCGGCGGGATACAGTACCACGGGGAGAGCCATGCCCTGAAGCACTCCGTATGCGGCAAGGGCGTTATCCCCCGCCATTCCGTATTTTTTCAGTCCTCTGGGAATCAGCATGTGCTCCACGGTAACGAGAGCGGAGCGCACGTACGCGGATAAAGCAACGGGAAAGGCAATGGAAAAAAGCTTTTTTAGACTTCCTTCGTCTCCCGCGGTTTTTTCACGTCTGCTTTTATCTCCAAGGTAAAAAAGCCACGCAAAAAGCACCGAGGCGCTTTCCGCAATGGCACCTCCCAGCACCAGCGCAAGGCAGGCGTATTCTATGCCTGCGGGCAGAAGCACCGTAAGCAATGCAACGGAGAGAAATATTTTCAGTCCTTGCTCAAAAAGCATGGAGGCGGCGTTCTTCCAGGTGCGGCGCACGGCGCAGAAATACCCGTTAAAGCAGGAGGAGAGGGAAATAAAAGGGAGACTGATGGCGAATACCCTTATACTTTTCACAGTGCGGACGTCTCCCAAAAGAGTATTGCCGATGAAAAAAGCACCGAAGAAAAGGGCAAAAAACGCAACGCAACCGAAGAACAGCGCGTAAAGCAGCGCCCGTCCCATTTCCTTTTTTACGGATCTTTTTCCCGCAAGCGCCTCCGCTACGGTACGAGTAACGCCCAGATTTATGCCCGAGGTGGCAAAGGTCACAGAGAAGGTGTATACGCTTGTTATAAGGGTATAAAGCCCCATACCTGCAGAGCCTATCTTTGCGGTGATATAGGAATTGAAGCTGACGGCAACGGTGCGCATAATAAGAGATACCGCCGTCATTACCAAGGCATCCCCAAGGAATTTTTTCGTTTTGTTCATATTCTACCTCTTGGATATAATCTATGTTTCCAAGGGGTGGAAAAGTACATTTTTTATCAGCTTATTGATTTGGCAAACGCAGTGTGATAAAATAAACGAAAGGAGAGACGGTATGAAGAAGAGTTTCAGATTTGCGGCGCTTTTACTTGCGCTTTTGTGCCTTGTTGGCGCTCTGTTTTCATGCGGCAGAGATGCCGCTACGGAGGATTTTTACGGCGTTGTTTGCGCAATTGACGAGGACGGAAGCTACACGGAGAGGGACGAGGTTGCCCTCTACATTCACGTTTACGGAAGATTGCCCGACAATTTTATAACCAAGGCAGAGGCCTACGAGCTTGGCTGGCGCGGCGGAGGGCTTGAGGAATACGCCCCCGGAAAATGCATCGGCGGCGACGTTTTTAATAACCGCGAGGGACGTTTGCCCGAAAAAAGCGGCAGGCAGTATTTTGAATGCGATATCGGCACCCTGAGAAAAGACAGCCGCGGAGCAAGGCGGATAGTATATTCCAACGACGGATTGATATTTTACACGGACGATCATTACGGAAGCTTTCAGCTTCTGTACGGCGCAAAAGAAAAATGACCCGAAGAAGCTTGTTTCTTCGGGTCGTTTTTTGTTATTTACCTTCTGAGGGGCAGTGAGCAAAAAGCTCCTTCAGATTGGTGCGCCATTTGCCGTCCTCCGCTTCCTTGAAGCCGGACATAAGCATCAGCGCGCGGCTCTTTTCGGCACCTGCGTATACTGCGTCGGTAATGCCTATAAGCTCCAAAAAGGAGAGAGCGGTGCGGCAAAGCGCCGCAAGATACTGATCGGCAGAGCCGTCTGCGTTGCCTTCAAAGGACGCCACCTTATCAAGGCTGACGATCTCGCCAACGCCCGCGCCGATGCGGAATTGGCAAACGCCCGCGAAAACGCCGTCCACCGTAAGGGAGTAAGCAAGGGCATCCGCAAGATATTCGGTGCCGCAAAGCGCGGCGTAATTTTTTTGCTCGTCTTTATTCTGAACGCTTAATATGTCAAACATTTTTATACCTCACTTAATAGACTTCAGATATGCGATCTCCTTGGCGGTCAGGGGGCGTACTTCGCCCTTCTTCAGCTCGCCAAGCTCCAGCTTGCCCATTGCAACGCGCTTAAGACGGCGAACCGTAAGCCCGTTTGCTTCAAAAATGCGTCGGATCTCGCGGTTCTTGCCCTCGGAGAGAACGATCTTAAGCACCGAATGCTTATCCCCGGGGGAGATAAGCTCAACGGAATCCGCCTTCAGCTTCTCACCGTCGCTTTCAACGGGCTTTGCAAGCTCCATTGCCTTAACGTCGTCTATGGCGGAGTCGGATACCACGATATATGTCTTCTTTACTCCGTGACCGGGATGCATAAGCTTGTTTGCAAGGGCACCGTCGTTTGTGAATATAAGAAGCCCCTCGGAGTTATAGTCAAGTCTGCCAACGGGGTAGACTCGCTCCTCAATATCCTCAAGCAGCTCGGTTACGCATTTTCTGCCCTTTTCGTCGGAAAGGGTGGTTATGTAGCCGCGGGGCTTGTGGAGCATATAGTAGGAATATTCCGCCGTGCGGCGTTCCACGGGCTCGCCGTCAAGATATACGGTGTCCTTGCGGGGATCCACGCTTTCCCCGAGTTCGGCCACGCGGTCGTTTATCCTGACTCTGCCGTCAAGAATGGCGGCTTCGGCGGCGCGGCGTGACATCACGCCGCACTCGCTGAAGAATTTTTGCAATCTCATTTTTTCCATAGGTGATATATCCTCATTTTTTGAAAAGCTCCCGCAATTTGTCTAAAAGGGAACGGGGCTTGATATCTTCCTTTGTTTCTGTATCCTCGTCTGCCGCAAGGCATATTTTGCCTAATATCACGTCGCCGTCGTACGCAACGATGATGCCCACGGTATCGCCCTTTTTTACGGGTGCAAAGATAACGGAGGGAAGCAGTACGTCGCAGGTAACGGTAGCGTTCTTTTCCGTAACGGCAAAAAGATCGTCCGTGGGTCTGCAGCGTAGCTTGTCCTTGGTGCCGCCCGCCACGTCAACGTACAGGGCGTCGTTTACCGAAATTATCTGCCGCCTTTCAAGGGAGGCAAATCCCATATCAAAAAGCCGCAGATGATCGTTCCAATCGTCGGGCGCCGATAAGGTGACGGCAATAAGGTGCACTCCGTTCCGCTCTGCGGCGGAAACGAGACATCTGCCGCTTTTTTTGGTAAAGCCGGTCTTGCCGCCCACTACGTCGCCGCTCATATTAAGCAGCTTGTTGTGATTGTAAAGCACCTGCGCACGCCCTTCAAGTGTAACGGTGTACTTCGTGCATTTGCAGATCTCGGCAAAGCGTTCGTCCTCCATTGCCGCAGAAAGGATAAGGGCAAGATCTCTCGCACAGCTGTAATGCCCCTCTGCGTCAAGTCCGTGGGGATTTTTGAAGCTTGTGTTCTTAAGACCCAGACGGCGCGCCTCGGCGTTCATTTCCTTTGCAAACGCCTCCTCGGAGCCGCAGGCAAGAACGGCAAGAGCGGAGGCGGCGTCGTTTGCGCTGCGCAGTAAAAGCCCGTACAACAGATCCCGCACGCTTAATTTGTCGCCTTTTTGAAGATAGAGGGAAGAACCCTCCTTTCCGCAAGCCTCGGGCGGTATTTCGTATACAGCGTCAAGATCCAGAAGGCGGAGAGCAACCATGGCGGTCATTACCTTGGTGGTGCTTGCCATGGGCATTTGAGTATCCGCGTTTTTTTCATAAAGCCATTTGCCGCCGAGGGGATCGTAAAGCACGGCGGCGCGGGCAGATACCCGTGTGCTTTCATCTGCCCCAATTACCCCGCGGGGAAACGCAAGCAGTGCGCACAGCAAAATGATAATTAAACTATTAAATCTTTTCATAGTACGAGTATGCCCCAAAGGGGAGTACTCATACGCTTAAGCTACGGGGTTTTCCGTTGCGGCGGTATCCGCGGGTGCTTCCGTTGCGGTAGCCTCTGCGGAAGGTGCGCTTCCGTCCTTTTTCTTTGCAAAAACTGCCTTGAGGCGCTCCACTATGTCTGGTGTTTTGTCAACGAGAGAAGCGATCTTCTCAACGGGGTCAGCCGCCGTGTTCACGGAGAGCATCTCAACGGCGCCCGTGGGGGAGATAACGAGGAAGGCAACGGGAGTAACGCTGATGCCCGTTCCGCCTCCTCCGCCGAAATTCTTTGCCTTCTCGGGTGCTTTACCGTTGTAATCAAGTCCGCCGGAGGCAAAGCCTACGGAAACCTTGGAAACGGGGATGACGGTGGTTCCGCCGGGGGTGGAGATGGGCGCACCTATGATGGTCTGGGCGTCCGCGAGGGAGCGGATCTTATCAAGGGCTGCGGTCATAATTTCGTTTATTTTTCCGGTAGAGGTGGTGTCTGGCATGGCTTTCATCCTTTCATATTACCGAAGAATTGTTTTTTTAAATAATGATAAGCAAGGGAAACCAGTGTGATAAATGCGTTATAAACGCGCATGGAGAGCACGAGCTCTATGTCAACGGTGGTCTTGTTGCCCGTAAAATCGGCAAAAACACCGCCGTTTTTTTCATCGGGAAGCTTGGTTTTTGCGGCAGTGTAAAGCAGCTCCGTAAGTCCTGCCGCGGCGGCGCTTACGGCGCCGTAGAGAATGGCGGTGCTTGCCGCATCCCCCGTTGCCACCGTAACGTTCAACCGCTTCACGTCTATCTTAAGACGGCGGGAAAGGTGGTTAAGCAGCTTTCTTACGAGCAGAGTAACGAGCTCTATTATTTCGATAACGCTCATTTTCTGCTTTTTTTCTGCTCCTTTTTTGGGGGCGGCTTGCTTTTTTGCATCCTTTTTTGCCGCCTTATCCGCTTTTTTTCTTTTTTGCTTGTCCGCTTTTTTCCGTTCCTTCAGTATCTGCCTTTCAAGTCCTTTTTTTGTAAAGCGGCGCGCATTCGGTCGGCTTTCCTTTTTCGGAAAAATGGGGAATTTGAGGAATAGTACCTCAAGGGTCATCGTAACGTCGCTTGACGCTTTGATCCGGAAGCTGACCTTCGTGAGGAAAACGCACAGCAGAAGAAACAGCAGGGCGTAAAGAATTATCAAAAAGATCTTCATTCCGTTTTTTCGCCGCTGTTCTCGGCGGTATCGGGATTCTCGGTTTCGTTCAACATATCGTCAATGGTAAGGTTAAGCAGCACGGCGGGGGCGCTTCCCGCACCGTCCACCTCGGGCAGATCCTTCAGAGAAGAAAGACCGAAGCAACGCAAAAAGTCGGGGGTGGTACCGTAAAGCATGGGTCTGCCGGGCTGGTCAAGTCTGCCCACTACCTCAATAAGGCCGCGCTCCAAAAGGGAATTTACCGCATAAGAGGAGTCAACGCCGCGCACCGTATCCACGTAAACGCGGGTAACGGGCTGATTATATGCAACGATGGCAAGGGTCTCTATGGAGGAGTTGGAAAGATTGCCGCCCTTACGGATGCCGAGAGCGTCGCGGATATAGGGGGCAAACTCCTCGCGGGTGCATATCTGTGCGCAATCGTCAAGGGCAAGCATAGTGAGTGCGCCGCTTCTTTCATTGAATTTTTCCGCAACGGCGGCAACGCGCTTTTTCGTTTCCGTGGGAGTTACGCCGAAAAGCTTGCCGATCTTTGCGTATTCAAGGGGATGTCCTGCGGCAAAAAGCACCGCTTCTATTATGTTCTCCGCTTCAGCACCGTTTATGTCGGGTAATTCCTCATCGGTGCAATCTATTGCTTTTTCACTTACGGTCTGTTCACTCATTTTCGTCCTCCGGGTCCTTTTCGGCTTCGTCGCCGTCGTATTCGGTCATTACCGTATCTCCGTCAGCATCGGGATTCAGCATAAGGGATATGGAATAGTCTATGTCGCCTCTCTCCGCCTGCTCCTCCGTTTCGCAAAGAAGCAGTACCTTTTGCTTTATAAGCTCAAGCAGAGCGATGAAGGAGGCAACCAGCTCTCCTCTCGTGGTGGCTCCCGCAAGAAGCGTGACCACCGACGCCTTTTTCCTTTGGCGCACGTGATCAAGTATGTTATTTGCCATCTTCCTTACGGGAACGGGCTTTGCCTTAACTATGGGGGAGATAAGCGTTTCGCTGCTTGTCTCGTTTGTTTTCATACGGGCAAGCATCTTAAGAAAAGCGGCGGTGAGCCTGTCGGGGTCAAGACCCGTAGGAAGCTCGTTCAAGGGAAGAAGCTCGTCCTCGTCCTTTACCATGCGGCCCGAAAACTCCGCGTAAAGGGGAAGCATGACCTTTGCCGCCTCTCTTGCACGCTCGTAAAGAAGGAGAGCTTCAGCAAGGGGAGCACGGGGATCCTCGTCCTCCTCCTTGCGGGGAAGAAGCATCCTGCTCTTAATAAGCATCAGCTCGCTTGCCATAACGATAAACTCGGAAGCAAGCTCCACGTCCATCGCCTCCGCCTGCGAGAGATAGTCAAGATACTGCTCGCAAATAACGGAAATGACGATGTCGTTGATATTCATTTTGTTTTTGTGAACAAGGGATAGCAGAAGGTCAAGGGGGCCTTCAAATATCTCCAGCTTCAGGGTTGGCTGTTGCATATCGTCGTCCTTTAATCAAGAATGTACGCAAGGTCGTAGAGCACGCCGTGGAGGGATGCGGAGATGCCTCCGATGGGCAGGGGGATAATATTTGCCCAGATAAGTCCCAAAAGGACTATCATAATAATTCTTTCGTACTTCATTATTCCAAAGTAGAGCCTGTCGGGCAGAAAAACGAAAAGTATCCTGCTTCCGTCAAAGGGCGGGATGGGAATAAGATTGAAGAAGCAAAGAGAAAAATTAAGGAATGAGAAAACGTAAAGCAGCATGGAGCAGGCAAGGCCGAAGTTATAAAGTGCCTCCGTCGGGTGCAGATAAAGCAGATGATTAAAGAGAGAATCGCTTAACCCGTGCAGAAGAGAGCCGATAATACCCATCAGAAGGTTGGATAAGGGGCCTGCAGCTGCCGTTATTGCCATATCGCGGCGGTAATTTTTAAAGTATCTTACGTTTATGGGTACGGGCTTTGCCCAACCGTAGCCCACAAGAAGCATAAAAAGGGAGCCTATAGGATCCAGATGCTTTAAGGGGTTAAGGCTGAGTCTGCCCAAGTTGTGCGCCGTGGGGTCTCCGAGGCGGTAGGCGGCGTAGCCGTGGCTTACCTCGTGCACCGTAAGTGCCAGCATAATGCAGGGAAGGGATATGAGGAGACGGAGGATATCCATCCTGTCAAAGCCGCCCTGCAAAAGATCTAAAAGCATATCGGTTACCTTTCAAGAAGCTTATAAATGCGGTTCCAGAGCTCGGTCTTGCCCGCGCCCGAAAGGGAGGAAAAGGGCACCAGCTCTTCTCTTGCAACCTCGCAGTCCTCGGCAATACGGTCAAGGGCTTCACTTAGGGCGGTTTTTCCCAGCTTATCGGTTTTCGTAACGCAGATAACGAAGGGGATCTCCGATTGACGGAGAAAGTCGATCATCATCAGATCGTCGTTGGTTGCACCGCTTCTGCAGTCCACAAGCTGAATAACTCCGCAAAGCAGATCTATGCGGGGATTACGGGTGAAAAAACCGTCCGTAAGCTGTGACCAGCGCTTTTTGTCCTCGGGACTGCGCTTTGCGTATCCGTAGCCCGGCAGGTCAACGAGAAAAAGCTTTCCGTCGATATCGTAAAAGTTTACGGTAATGGTCTTGCCGGGGGTGGAGGAAACTCTTGCAAGAGACTTCCTGCCCAAAAGGGTATTCATAAGGGAGCTTTTTCCCACGTTCGATCTGCCCGAGAAGGCTATCTGGGGCATTGCCGAAGCGGGAAACTGCTTGGGAAGTCCTGCGGTTATGGCAAGCTTTGAGTTTTGTACGTTGATTTTTATCATTTTATAAGGCTCTTATTCGTTATTTTTTGCGGAGCAGTTAAGGGGTACGTAATTCTTTTTCGAGGGGATGGGAGCAAAATCTGTTTCGCCCCTTTTTTCCGTGCGCTCCTTTTTTGCCGCCGCGGAAAGCAGAGCGAGCTCAATGGCCGTATCAGCGTCTTCAACGGGTATAAAGGAGATGCCGCGCTTTACTTCATCTGGTAATCTCTGCATATCCCTTACGTTATCCTTGGGGATAAGCACGGTCTTGGCGCCTGCGCGAAGGGCGGCAAGGGATTTTTCCTTAAGGCCGCCGATGGCAATGGCGCGCCCAAGCAAGGAAACCTCGCCCGTCATTGCAACGGTGCGGTCAACGGGTCTGTTCGTCAGGGCGCTTGCAAGGCAAACGGTCATGGCAATACCCGCACTGGGGCCGTCCTTGGGGATCGCTCCCTCGGGGGCGTGAATATGGATATCCTTCGTTTTGTAAAAATCGGGGTCTATGCCCAGTATCTCCGCGCGGCTTCTGATGAAGCTTACGGCAATATGAGCGCTTTCCTTCATAACGTCACCGAGCGAGCCCGTAAGCTCTATCTTTCCCGTGCCGGGAAGCAGAGCGACCTCGATGGGGAGCATGGCTCCGCCGCTCTCGGTGTATGCAAGTCCGTTTACGAGACCAACGGTATCCTTCTCGGGGATCATCTCGGGGATGAGCTTCTCGGGACCAAGAAGCTCTGCAAGATTATCGGGCTTAACGGTGAGCTTTTCGTATTCCTTGCCCACTATACCTGCGGCACACTTTCTGCAGATGCTTCCGATCTCTCTCTCCAGATTACGCACGCCCGCCTCTCTCGTGTAGCTGCGGATGATCTTGTTAATCGCCGCGTCGGTGATCTTCAGCTGTGCGGAGGTAAGTCCGTGCTTTTCAAGCTGCTTGGGGATAAGGTGGTGCTTGGCAATGGCAAGACGCTCGCTGTAGGTATAGGTCTTCAGCTCGATTATCTCCATACGGTCGTAAAGGGGAGCGGGGATGCCCGAGGGATCGTTTGCGGTTGCAATGAACATACAGCCGGAAAGATCGTAGGGCAGCTCAAGGAAATGATCGCGGAAGAATTTGTTCTGCTCGCTGTCCAGCACCTCAAGAAGTGCGGAAGCGGGGTCTCCGCGGAAATCGTTTGCAAGCTTGTCTATTTCGTCAAGGAGAATAAGGGGGTTGGAGGTTTCGGCACGGCCGATGGCTTCAATAATTCTGCCGGGCATGGCGCCGACGTAGGTCTTGCGATGACCTCTGATATCCGCTTCGTCTCTGATGCCGCCCAGAGCAACGCGTACGTATTTGCGGTTAAGTGCCTCGGCAATGGAGCGGGCAACGCTGGTCTTACCAACACCGGGAGGGCCAACAAGGCATATTATCTGGCTTGCGGGCTTATCGGTAAGCTCTCTTACCGCCAGATATTCAAGTATTCTCTTTTTAACGTCCTCAATGCCCTCGTGATCGCGGTCAAGGATGCGGCGCGCCTGCTTCAGGCTCTTTCTTTCGGGTGTGGTAACGCCCCAGGGCAGCTCAAGGCAGGTCTCTATGTAGTTGCGAAGCACGTTGCCCTCGGCAGAGCCGAAGGGAGTTTTGGAAAGACGGAGATTTTCCTTGAGGAGCTTGCTTTCCACCTCCTCGGGCAGCTTTGCGGAACGTATGCGCTGCTCGAAGTCCTCGTCGTCGTCGTTCATGCCAAGCTCGTCGCGGATAACGTTCAGCTGCTCGCGCAGATAGTAATCGCGCTGATTATCGTCTATGGCACTGCGTACCTTGCGGGCAATGTCTGCCTCGTACTCCAGCACCTTGATCTCCTCCTCCATGCAAAGGAGAAGCATTTCAATGCGGCAGATGGGATCGAATTCGTAAAGAATCTTTATTTTGCTTTCAAAGCGGTTCAAGGCGTTTGCGGCGATGAAATCAGCAAGAAGCCCCGGATCCTTTACGGTGTCAACGGCAAATTTGATCTCATCCGGCAGGCCGCTCGTAAGCTCCGCCATTCTTTGGAAGGCTTTTCTTGCCTCCCCCATCAGCGCCTCGGATTTCACGCCGTTGCTTTTGAGAGCTACCTTTTTAACGAGACCCTCTGCGGCGATGTAGCCCTTGCGCTGAATAACGTTCGTGATCATTGCGCGGTCCTCGCACTCAAAAAGCACTCTTGCGGTGCCTTCCTTGGTCTTGGACACGCTCTTTATCTTGGCAATGCAGCCCACGTCGAAAAGATCGTCGGCAAAGGGGCGCTCGGTGTTGGGATCCTTCTGAGGGATAAGGAAAAGCTTACCCGTGGTTGCGTTTGCTTCCTCAAGGGCGGCAATAGAGCGCTTGCGCCCAAGCTCCAGGGATATGGGCATACCGGGATATGCGGCAATGGAGCGGAGGGGAACTGCGGGTAATATATATTTATCTACGGTTTCTACGGTTGCGGACATTATGGGTTCCTTTCTTCATTTGGGTACTACAGCTGAGCATAGCTATAGATGTTACATTATATCACGGCGTACCGAAAAATTCTATAGTTTTTTACAATTATTTAAAATAATTTAATATTTAAGTCAAAAATACGGGTTAAGACAAAAGAAAAAAGCACAAGCACCGTTCCCGAGCGAATCATAAGCTTGATCCTGTGGATAGGGCTTGCGCTTTATGCGGACGGCGACCCGTGCCGCAAGTGTGAAGATATTATACCAACGGCGCACGGAAAAGTAAAGCCGCAAAAGAGACGAAAAAACGACAAAAACTTTGTCGATTCTCACGATTTTGAATAAAGGGGCAAAAAAATCAAAAAAAGCTCTTGACAAGCCGCAAAAAGGGTGTTATAATCTGCCACGTAAATGAAGAAGAACGCTCCGTTCTCACCGTGCCGCACAGCGAGCTCGGTCCAATACTTTCACAGTCTGCGGACTGTTTGTGTTGATGTGCGGAATGTTTTTCGCACATTTTTATTTTTCTTTGGAGGTGCCAAACCATCAGCACTAAAGAATTGCTTATCAACGACAGCATCAAGGCAAAAGAGGTTCGCCTTATCGGTGAAGAGGGCGAGCAGCTTGGCGTTAAGAGCCTTGACTCCGCAAAGACCTACGCTTACGACAGAGGACTTGATCTTGTGCTTATCGCTCCTCAGGCAGTGCCTCCCGTTGCCCGCGCAATGGATTACGGCAAGTTCCGCTTTGAGCGTGATAAGAAGGAAAAGGAAGCCCGCAAGAAGCAGCAGGTCATCAAGGTTAAGGAAGTTAAGCTTTCCTGCCGTATCGACACTCACGATTTTGACACCCGTGTGAACCACGCAAAGCGTTTTCTCACCGATGGGGATAAGGTCAAGGTCATCGTTGTGTTCCGCGGAAGGGAAATGACCCACCAGGAGATCGGACGCGAGCTTATCGAGCGCTTTGAGAACGCAGTTTCCGAATTCGGCGCCGCCGACAAAAAGCCGGTCATGGAGGGCAGATTCATGTCCGTCGTTCTCGCACCTCTCAAGAACACTCCCGTGAAGGCTAAAAAGGAAAAGCCCGAGCAGAATACAGAAAACAAGGAAAACTAAAAAGCTAATAATTTTCAAGGAGATATACCATGGGAAAGATCAAAACTCATAAGGCTTCCGCAAAGCGTTTTTCCGTAACCGGAAGCGGCAAGGTTAAGTGCAACCACTCTCAGCATCGCCACAACCTCGGACTCAAGACTCAGAAGCGTAAGAGAAATCTGCGTAAGGGCACCACTCTCAGCGAGAGCTTTGCACCTATCTACAGAACTCTTATCCAGAAGTAAGACCAAACATAACGAAAATACGGAGGAATATATAAAATGGCAAGAATTAAGGGCGCCATGGCGACTCGCAAGAGAAGAAATAAGATCCTGAAGGCCGCCAAGGGTTATTGGGGCGCAAAGAGCAAGCATTTTAAGATG
>SVSB01000031.1 GCA_015064505.1 Oscillospiraceae bacterium | reverse complement strand
AACCGAGCCTCCCGTAACCGAGCCTCCTGCAACGGAGCCTCCTGCAACGGAGCCTCCCGCAACGGAGCCTCCCGTAACCGAGCCTCCTGCAACGGAGCCTCCCGCAACGGAGCCTCCCGTAACGGAGCCTCCTGCAACGGAACCCCCTGCAACGGAGCCTCCCGCAACGGAACCTCCTACAACGGAAGCCCCCTCTGTTGAACTGCCTCCCGAGGAAGGAGTTACCGAGCTTATCTCCATCAAGGAGCTGAACAAAAACAGCGTGGAGGGAAGCCACGCGGAGGATAATTATCTCACCGCGTCGATGGAAATAAACTTCCGCGAGTCGGTGGAGCTTCGCTCCTCCACCACCGGCGCAACCCGTTACGACAAGGCATGGTATCCGAGAATAAAAAAGGTCAGTGATGATCTTTACGTTATGTTCTTTATGTACAGCCAGCTTGGTCAGCATCTGTACTGGACCACAAGCAAGGACGGATATAAATGGGATGCACCTCAGGTGTTCTGGAGCTCCGCAGAGCATAAGTTCACCTACGAGTACGGCTCCTTGAAGGGTACGGCAGACAGGTACTATGCAGTAAATGCCGATGCCTGTGTCCTTGACAACGGCGACATTCTCTGCGTGTACGCCGTGCGCCCCAAATCGGGCTACGGATCAAACGAATATACCGACATGAACGGCCTTTGGTTGCGCCGCGGCACCGTGAAAAACGGCAGGATCGTTTGGTCGGCGGAAAAAAAGATATACACGGGCCATTTGTGGGAGCCTTATATCATGCAGCGCACGGACGGACGTATAGAGATATATTGGTCCTGCGCCGTTGGCTACATAGAGAAGTACGGCTTCGATTCCGACAAGCGCTCCACCTGCACGGCCATGATCTATTCCACCGATAACGGCAATACCTGGACGCCGAATATCCAGCCCGGTGCATCGGATTACGTGCCAATTCGCGTTTTCCAGCAGTATGTAGGCAATAAGGTGCCCTACGGCACAAATATTGCCGCAGTTCCTTATTTCGGCGGACAGATGCCCTCGGCGGTTCAGCTTTACAACGGAAAAACTCTCCTTGCGGTGGAGGTGCAGGATCTTAAGAAGGATTTCCGCATCTCTCTCGGTATCAGCGAGGAGGGCGGAGCATGGAAGGCCTTGGGTCTTACGGAAACGGGTCCCGACGTTAAGATGGAGAATGTCTTTGACGGCGCAGCGCCGTATCTTGCTCGCTTCCCCTCCGGCGAAGTTTATCTGACGTACGGCCTCAGCGGCAAGACCCGCGGCAGAATGATAAGCCCCGACGGAACAAAGATAGACGGCGTAGCCTCCCTTGCGGCAGAGGGCGTAAAGGGCTCTTGGGCATCAAGCGAGGTGGTTGGCAGCCACGAGGTCATCGTTGCCGCCCAAAGCAAGGAGGGCGAGCTTTACGGTATTCATCTGGTGCATGCCTATCTCAACCACCGCATAAATTCCCCGAGGATGACCGTGCAAGCGGACGGCTTTACAAACGAGTGGAAGGATAATACCGACGCGCTGTTTGTGGGCAGTGAAACTCAGGCGCAGATGACTCTGCGCACCGCTCATGATGAGGAAAACGTGTATTTTCTTGTTACCCGCCTTGACGAGGTACTCGCAAGCAATGATAAGGTCCTCATATACGTGGGCGCGGATAGCGGCTACTACCGCATCGTCCTTGACCCAAGCGGCATGGCAAGCGTCGAGCGCGGAAGCACAAGGATAGATTCTGCCTCGGCCACCTGCGTTACAAAGGTGTTCGGCACCGTAGGCGACAAATCCGATAAGGACGAGGGCATAGTTTACGAGCTTGCCGTTCCCAAGGCACTGCTCGACCTTACGGGAAAAACCTCCTTCGCCGTTCTCCCCATGCTCAACAATAGCGATGGAAGCACCGTCGTTACCGATACACTTACCAACGCAAGCGTGGCGCTGAAATCTCGTTGGCCCGCTGTTGTGCTTGATTGAAGAAAAAAGCGGGAGGCGAAACGCCAATAACATTAAGTTAAGCCAACCGCTTGTCATCCTTGAGCGCATGCACAGCGAAGGATCTTGCGGTTGGCATTTTCTTAACTTAATGGCATTGGGCGAAACGCCTCCCCTACCGTTCACTCTTCACTTTTCATTTCTCCCGCAGAAGGGGCGATATGTTGCAAATTCCGGAATTTGCAACGATAAACAAAAAAACAGAGGCACGAGGCCTCTGTTTTTTTGTATTTAATAATTTTGGCTAAACATATTGCTTTCGCCGATCTTGAAGTCGCCGAAGTATTCCTTGGGGTCGATGCCAACGAACTTTGCAAAGTTGATCATCTCCACAACGGTGTTCTCGTTTACGGGTACGCCGTTCTGCTTTCTGTCCTCGGTAGCGAAGATCTCCTTCTCGCCGTGGGTGTAGATGCGGTCGTGTCCGTCTGCCTTGGGGCTCTCGCGGAGCTCGCGGAGGTAGGTGGAGAGGTGCTCCTTGATCTCAGCGGGATCGCCGAAGATCTTGGGATCTATTGCGGCAAAGAAGTGGCAAATACCGCTTCTGCCCTTCATGCAGTAGTTGGAGGTGGTGCCAAGGCTGATGATGGAGGAGAAGATCTCGCAGATCATACCGTTGCCGTAGCCCTTGTGGCTTCCGAGCTTCTCCTCGGAGCCGCCGAGAGGCATAATTCCGCCGCCGTTCTTTGCAACGATGTTGGCGAGAACGTCTGCAGCGTCGGAGGAGGGGTTACCGTCCTTATTGAGCGCCCATCCCTCGGGAAGGGGCTTTTCCATCTTGTTGTACATCTCAAGCTTACCGCGGGTAACTACGGTGGTGGAAGCGTCGAAGAAGAAGGGATAGGGATCAGCGGGCATGGAGATGGCGATGGGGTTGGAGCCGATCATTGCAAGGCGGCCGAAGGTGGGAACCATGATAGCCTCGCTGTTAGTGCCGCTAAATCCGATAAGACCTGCATCGCAAGCCATCTTTGCGTAGTAACCTGCAATACCGTAGTGATTGGAGTTACGTACGGAAACGATACCGATACCGCTGGTCTTTGCCTTCTGAATAGCAAGCTCCATTGCGGCTCTGCCCACTATCTGACCCATAGAGTCGTGCGCGTCGATAACTGCGGAAACGGGGGTATCAATTACGGTCTCGGGCTGTGCGTCAACCTTGATTATGCCCTTCTCGATACCCTTGTGGTAACGAACGAGGCGCTGCATACCGTGGCTCTCAATGCCGTAAAGGTCGGCAAGCAGAAGCACGTCGGTAATGGTGCGGCAATCCTTCTCGGAAAAGCCGATCTTGGAAAATGCGGTCATACAGAAGCGGTCAAGCATCTCGACCGGGTACTTAACGTATCCCATGGATAAATCCTCTCTTTATGTAAATATTTTTGGCAAAACTTGTCCTTATACTCATTGTAACATCATTTGCAAGGTTTTTCAAGAGATAACGGAGTTTTTTATCCGGTTTTTGAGGAGCTTGGAGCGGCACCGAAGTATTTTTTGTACTGCTTATAGAAGCCCGAGTAATCCCCGAATCCGCAAACGGCGGCTGCCTCTGCGGTTGATACTCCCTCGAATATCATCCGTTTTGCCCGTACGAGGCGCTTTTCAAGCACGTATTTGTGCAACGGGATGTTCATATCCCGCTTAAAAACGTGCTCAAGGTGGGAAACGCTGACGCACAGCTCTGCCGCTATCTCGGCTGCCGAGAGGGATGAGCCGCGGTTTTTTGCTATTAGCTTCAGCACGTTCGTTGTGAGAGGGGTAAAGGCCGTATAGCTCGTTTCGTCTCCGTCTGTCAGTGAAAGAGTGGTGAGCAAACGGGCAAACAGCGCCTTGAGAAGAATATCACGCTCAAGGTGTGGTATATCCGCCTCCGCAAGTCCGCAGAGCTCTGAAAATTCGGCGGTTATCTTTTCGCTTCGTATAAGACGCACTCTGCCGCATACCTTGTTTATTATTTCGTCGAGTTCACGTACTTCGGTGAAATTGTATACGCATCTGATATAGTCGCAGTCATTGCCTATTACCGTAAAGCAATGGAAGGTATCCTTTGGAATTATCACGGCGGTGTCGGGAGAGAGCGGTGTTTTTCCGTTTTCGGAGATGAAAACGGCATCGCCACCCAAAAAGAAGAATATCTCGTGATATTTGTGTATCTCCTTTCCCACGATATCTCTCATACCCTTTGCGTATTTAAAGCGAAGCTCGTCGGTTTTGATTATTTTTGCAAATTCGTTATTCATACCCGAATTTTAGCACAAAATAGCAGAAAAGTCAATATCACAGCAGATATAACAATTCACTTTGCTGTTTCTGTATGATAGTATGGAGCAAAAGGGGGTGTAACGGTCATTAATAATTTACTTATAGACGTTGGAAGCACGTTCATAAAGTATAAGGTATACGATTCGTCCGCCGCTGTCTCTCTTTGCGAGGGCTCGGTGCCTTTTCCGGGGGTGGAGTGCCGCGGCGAGGACGTGGTCCGTATTATAAAGGATATATTCAGGCTTGTAAGCGAGCGCGTTCCGCGCCGTGTGTTCATAAGCGTGCAAATGCACGGATATATAACGGAAAAGGACGGAAAGCTGTCCGAATACAATTCCTGGCGTGAAGGAAGCGGAGATCCTGCTGTTTTGGGCGGTGCGGATCTTCAGACAATGGGAACTGCGCCAAAAGCAAATCTTCCCCTTGTAAAGCTGTGGAATTCTCAACGCCTGGATGCCTTTTTCACCCTCGGTTCTTATATATGTTACGCTCTTACCGGGGTGAATGCAACTCACGTAACCGATGCCTGTGCAAGCGGATATTATTATGCCTCAAACGGTGCGGTAAACGGATATGCGCCCGCATCGAATATGCCCCGCGCATATACGGAGGTCAGCCCCGTGGGAAATTACTGCGGTTGTACGGTGTACACCCCCGTGGGAGATCATCAGGCAAGCTATCTCGGCAGCGGAGCGGAGGGGGAGTATCTTCTTAATATCGGAACCGCGGCTCAGTTATCCTGCCTTTTCGATGCGGGGGTGGGTGCCGAAGGCATCGAGGCACGTCCGTATTTTTGCGAGGGCACAAGGCTTTATACTGCAAGCGGGCTTGTGGACGGTGAAAGGCTTTTCAGGGGCGAAGGTATCGATGAGCTTAAAAAACAGCTTGAAGGTGCGATTACCCTGCTGCCGAAAAAAGATCGCGTTTTGTTGGGCGGCGGAGGCGCAGCTTCGGTGTTTTCGCAGCTTTGCGGCTTTTTCGCGGAAAGGGGGATCTCTTGCTCTCTTGCGGAGGATAACATAGGGCTTTTGGGACTTGAGCGCATCTCAAAACAAAAGAGAATAAAAGCGGGGACCATGCTCTCGGAGATAGAATTTGTAAACTTTCCCATTATCGCCAAAAACGCGGGACTCGATCTGGTGATCGCAGATAACGAGCACGGCGCGTTTGACTATTCGTTTCTTTCCCGTTTGATCATGACCTCCCGCCTTGTGGGAATGAATTGTATAGTAAGGATAGGAGATAGCAGCCGAGGAAACGTGACCAAGCTTGCGGATATGGGAGTGAATGGTTTTCTTTTGCCCATGTGTAACACCGCAGAGGATATCCGCAAGGTCGTTAGGTATGCAATGTATGCGCCGATAGGTGAGCGAGGCATTTCAACTACCCGTGCCCATACCCTGTATTCTCCGCCTCCCCTTGCGGAGTATATGCACAAGGCGAATGCGGATATGAAAATATACGCCCAGATAGAAACGGTAAAGGGAGTGGAAAACTGCGCCGAAATACTTGCACTTGACGGCGTGGAGGGGGTCTTTATAGGGCCGAACGACCTTTCCGCAGACCCGGGATGCAATTTTTCACGGGAAAAGCTGAAGAAGCTGATTATACGCATTGCCGATACGGCAAACGCGATGCAGAAGCAGTGGGGCATCATTACGGCGGATGAGGAGCTTACGGAGCTTGCCGTTTCTTTCGGAGCTTCGATGATAAGCCGCGGAAGTGAGCTTAATATGCTTAAAACCGAATGCGAAAAAATAAGGAGGAGATTCCGGTGATAAAACAAAGAATAATATCGTTTCTGTTGCTTTTTGCCTTGTCACTCGGCGTGTGCGGATGTGCGGGGACAAACGTAAACACCGTTGTTGATGAAACCGCAGCAGACGTTACTGTAAAAACCGACGATGATATAACTACGGGATTTACTGAGGAGGACCCGAATATGAACGAATTTGATATGAACAAACTGCCGCTTGAGTATTTAAAAAATTTCAACGCGAACAGAATCACTTTAACGGTGGGCGGAGCAACCGCTGTATACAGTGCTGAATATACCAACGGCGGTGTTACGGTTAAGATTGAGGTAGATGCGGATAAATACTCCGCAAATGACTACGTAGGAATAAACCTGCAAAGCGTTAACAGCATTATGGAGGCTGACAGGCGACTCGTTCGGTTCGTTTGCTTTGCGGATGGAAAATATATGCTTATGCGCCATCTGTACAGTGAAGGGAAGCTTGTTGCCGAGAGAGTAAATAATGCAACGGAAGAAAACGATAGTTTTTATTACACGTTTGAAAAGACGGAGAGCGGATATTCCGTCAGCGTTTTTGCAAGCTACGGTTTCCTTCATTCCACAAAGGAGCGTTCTTACGGCAAAGTGAGAGCCTTGCCTATGATCGGGAAAAACGGCACCTCTGCAACTTACGACGAGCTTGGCGCGTATTATGCAAATCCGGAAACGTGGCTTGTGCTCAACAGCGAAAACGTATTTGTGCGTGACGACCTCGGCCGTACATGCTTTGCAGAGGATATACCTTCGGACAGCAAATACAAGAGACTTGAGTTTCTTGACGAGCTTGCTTCTATAAAGCCGGTAAACAGACTGTTAACGACTATGACCGCCGCCGTCGGTGCGCCGTTGTTTACCGATAGATCGTACTCATTTGAAGAACATTTCTTTCCTGCCGAGCTTTCAGGCACGGCTTATTTATACGGACCGATAAGCGGAAGTGCCGTTAAGGTTACCAAGGCAGGTTACGTGGTGCTTGCAGTAGCAGAAAACTCTATATATGATGGGCGTAATGCAAAGGCTGCGGAGGCGGGATGGGAACCTCTTATGCTTGCCGCAGGCTCACCGATGAACAATGCTTCTTACAGAAACTGCGCAGACCTTGTAAATTGGTATATCAAGTACTGTGACGAGGGGGAGACCTTCAACTTGGGCAAGTGGGCCGTTCCTTTCGGAGCGGGAGAAACGGGAGCCTTTGCATGGGAAAGGGATCCTGCGTCTTTGATATTTTCTCCCTTTGATAAATATTATGATGCCGCAGAGCGCAACTGGAACGGCTGCCCCACCGTTGCGGTAACGAACGGCGGCAGACTCTTTGCCGGATGGGTATCGGGCGGTAACGGTGAGCCGCGGGTGGAAAATTACGACGTTATGTCGTATAGCGATGACGGAGGAAAGACGTGGACGGAGATCGGCGTGATAGATACCTATAAAAACGGCGACAAAAGCAAGGTATCAAAAGCCAACGACGTGCAGATGTGGCTTGATCCCGAAACGAACGTTCTTTACGCATTTTACGTGCTCAGCGGTATGCAGTCTAATTTTGAGAAGAATTCGGCGGTCTGGGCGTTTACCGTTGATAATCCGGATGCACCGATGGCTGAATGGAACGTTTCAAAGCATTGGTACTGCTTCCCCGGGCTTCTTCGTAATAATATCACGGTGCTTTCGGACGGAATCTGGCTTGCTGCTCCCAACAATTATATGGACGGCAGATACACTACGGTTTATGCGTCTGCGGATAAGGGGGCAACGTGGGTGCTGCGCGGAAAAGCGTATATTCCTCAGGCACTGAACTTTGACGAGACTGTCATTACCGAGCTTACCGACGGTACGCTTTGGATGACGGTGCGCACGGCGCGCCGAGCGATCTACCAGTCGTTTTCCTACGATAAAGGCGCAACCTGGACCTTTGGAGCAGAAAGCGGGTTTGCGAATCCGTCTACGCGCTTTCAGTTTTTCCGTACGCAAAGCGGTGCTCTTTGCGCAATATGGAACGATTCGCCTTCTGCAAGAACAGATCTCAAGATATCCCTTTCCTATGACGACGGAAATACGTGGACAGCTCCGCTGATGCTCTATGCGGATAAGTGCTCTTATCCCGATTTCAGCATTGAAAAGGATGGCACCATTCATATTGTTTTTGATACGGGACGCTATAAAAACACAAACTCTTGGAGGGATGATGAGGGTACGGTTTGTTGGGGAGGGATCTGCCATATAGCTCTTACCGAGGAGCGGATCAAAAACGGCGGAACGATTCCGAGGAATATGCTTAATACGGTTTCCGTTTGTACCGATTGACCGGGAATAAAAGCAGGACTTTAAAGCTACGGCACGGCAAAATCTGCAAATATTGGAAAGAGGCTGTATCAAATGCCGTTTTCGGGCATTTGATACAGCCTCTTTGTCAATCGTTTTTTCAATTTATGTCCTTATATCTCTAATTCCTTTTTAATAACATCCGCAAGGGTCACGCCGTAGAGGATAAAGCCCATGTCGTTGGGGTGCAGGAAGCGGTCCATATAGAACTTCTCCGAGGGGGGAACGAGCTTTGCGCTGTTAACGGTAAGGCAGCCGTATTTTTCCGCCTTCTCGCGGACGAGGTCGCGCACGTCCTCAAGGGTAAGGCCGTTTTTGACCAGCCCGTCGGTGTTGCCGCGCCAGATGGGAGGGATGGCGAAAACGGGCGTTTCGGGGTAGACTTTGCGGAGCTTTGCAAAATAATCGTCTATTTTTTCGGCAAGCTCGGGTATTTCCGCCGCCCAGTCGTTGGTGCCGTATGCAACGGTGATAATATCGGGAGCGAAGGGAAGCTCGGGGTCGATATTGGGCGCGTGGAACTTATCTCCGCCGATGCCCTGATTGAGTATCTCTGCGTCAAGACGGTCGCCGAGGATGTTTGCGTAAGTAAGGTACTGTCTCTCCGCGTTGAAGCCGTGGGTAATGGAATCTCCCAGCATCAGTATCTTGCGTTTTCTTTTTGCGGGGACGTATCCCTCGGGAACGTTCAGGTTTTTGATGCGCATATCGCTTATGTGGGAAAGATAGATCGTAACCTTACAGCCGTCGTATGGAACGGTGAAGAACACGTTGCCCTTGTAGTTATTGGTGGTATTATAATAATGGAAGACTTCAATACCGTCGCAGAGGGCGTCTACGCCGTGGCACGTGGCATTAGCGCCCACCTGCGCGAGATATTCAAAAAACACCTCGCCCTTGGGGCAGATAAACTCCAGCTTCATGCCTGCCGTGCAGAACTGACGGGGAGTAAAATTGCGTCCCGCAAGCACCTCCTCCTGATAGGGGGTAAAGCGACGGAGAACGGTGTAGCCGTTTTCTTCGTAAACGCGAAGTGCGCCCAGGGCGATGGATCTGATGTTTTCTGTGGTGAGTTTCATAATGGCTCCTTTGAATTATTGATTAATAAGCATTAAGGTGTTATCTGCCTCTCCCTCCGGGAGAGGTGCCGAGTTTGCGAGGCGGAGAGGGCGATGACGAAGAGATTGCCATAAAGACCCTCTCAGTCAGCAAAGCTGACAGCTCTCCCGGAGGGAGAGCCTCTGTTCATCGGATAAAATTTGCTTTGGGCGTGGTTCCTTTGAACTTCTTATATATCTTATAAAAATGTGAGGTATCGTAAAAACCGAGGGTTTCCGCAATAAGGTCGGTGGTCCAGAGGGAGGATGCAAGCAGCTCTTCGGCTTTGTCAATGCGCAGCTTATTGCGGTAATCGGCGGGGGAAAGACCGCCCGAATACTGCTTGAAGCGCACTCTGAAGTGGCTTTCGCTCAACCAGCACATTTTTGCAAGCTTGGATACGGGCATATCGGCGGCGGGGTTTTCCTCAAGGGCGGTGATGGCGGGGAGAATGTTCCTGAATTCGTTTGCCCGCGTTGCCGCCTCCGTGCGTCGGAAAAGCTCGCAGAGCAGGGAATAGCAAAGGCATTTAAGCTCCGCGGGGGAGGAATTTGCGCGGATATAGCAATCAAAAAGCTGCTCAAAGCGGTGGAGAAGCGTTCCGCTTTTATCATCGGGGAAGTGAAGGGGCGTTCCCGTGGGCTTTATAATACCTCCGTACTCGTCCGTAAGGCGGAAGCGCACGCAGATGGTCTGCCCCATCTCCTCGCCCTCCTTATATACCGTTTCGGAAAGATACCGTGCTCCCTCTCCGATAAAGACGGCGCCGGGCTCCGCAAAGGAAATAAACGGCTCGTAGCTGTCGGGGGTATAGATGTTTTTCGCGCCGTGGAGGGTATAGGAAAGGATATTTTCGTGTCTGCCCTCAGCAAGATAGTTGTTTCTGTTCTCAAAATCCCATCTGCGCGTGACCGCCGCCACGGAGCAAATGTTGAAGCTTGCCTTGGCAAGAGCGGTGAAGGGAAGCTTTCTTTCGGACATAATTACCTCAAAAACCGTCGAATTTTACAATCGTTTCGTCGATGAATACATTGTATCACGGAAGGCTTTGGATTACAATAGAATCAGATAAAATTTTTGTGGAGGTATACCTATGCTTTCTTACAAGATAAAGCTCGGTATCGTTCCCGTAAGACGCGACGTAACTCCCCGTCCCGGTATCTTCAACTGGGAATTTGCGGAAAAGCGCGGCAGGGAAATAACCGACTATATCAAAGCACATTTTACAGATGAGCTTACGGAGTTCGTTGACATCGAGGGCGTTAATCCCGTCAACGTTATGATCAATTTCGACGATGCGGAGTTCATCATCGACCGCTTCAAGAAGGAAAAGGTGGACGGCGTGCTGTTCATCAACGCCAACTTCGGAAACGAGGAGGCAATAGGCGAGGTGGCAGCCGCACTTAAGGTACCCACCTGCATCTGGGCTCCCCTTGACGATACCTTCTGCGAGGACGGCCTTCGCTATACGGACAGCCAGTGCGGCATCTTCGGCGTAAGCCGTATGCTTCAGCGCCGCAACGTGCCCTTCTCTCATATTGAGACCTGCACCGTGGACAGCGCGGAGTTCAAGCGCGATTTCGACCGCTTCACAAGCGTTACCTGCATGGTAAAGAACTTCCGTGATCTCAAGATCGCTCAGGTAGGTCTTCGTCCCCGTCCCTTCTGCTCCGTTATCTTCAACGAGGGCGAGCTTATGCAGAAGTTCGATATCCGCACCTTCCCCATCAACATCGGCGTTGTAGTTGATAAGTACAATCGCATTCTTGAAACGGAGAAGGAAAAGCTTAAGGAGGGCGCGGCTCTTCTTGCTTCCCGTTACGAGATGGACGATCTTACTCCCCCTCTCCTTGAGAAGGTATACGCCTTCGTTCTGCTTTACGAGGAGATCTTTGCGGAGTACAAGGTAAGCGCCGTATCCGCCGAGTGCTGGACCGCAATGCAGCTTGCGGTGGGCGCTATGCCCTGCACCGCTTACAGCGTGCTTGCGGATATGGGCTACATAATCAGCTGTGAAAGCGATATGCACGGCGCTATTACCATGGTGCTTCTTTCCGCCGCCGCAAGGGGCAGAAAGATTCCCTTCTTCGGTGAGTTCACCGTCCGCCATCCCGAAAATAAGAACGGCGAGCTTCTCTGGCACTGCGGACCCTTTGCTTACAGCTTAAAGCACCCCGAAAGTAAGGCAAAGAACGTTAATATGCGCCAGTGGTTCCGCGTAAAGGACGGCTCCTACACCGTTGCCCGTCTTGACCAGGATAACGGCAACTACAGCCTGCTTAACGGCACCTGCAAGTCCGTTGACGGCCCCTACACCTTCGGTACTTACCTCTGGGCAGAGTTCGACTCCCTCAAAAAGTGGGAGGATAAGCTTATCGACGGTCCCTACATTCACCACTGCGTAGAGATCGAAGGCGATTACACCGCCGAGCTTGCGGAATTCTGCAAGTACGTTCCCCTCATCAAAAATGATCCTATGGATATCAAATAAGGAGATAAAAAATGACAGACTTCCTTTTCACACAAATTCTTTCCGAGCTTGAGGACGCGGTTGGCAGAGAGAACTGCTCCACCCGTGAGATCGACAAGCTCACCCACGGAGTTGACTACTTCTGGCTTTCCCGTATGTGGGCAGACCGCGGACTCCGTATGCCCGAGGCAGACGTGGTCGTATCCCCCAAGGATGCAAAGGAGTGCTCCGCAGTTCTTAAGATCGCAAACTACTACAGAATTCCCGTAACCACCTGGGGCGGCGGCGGCGGAACCCAGGGCGGTGCCATCCCCGTAAACGGCGGTATCGTTCTTGATACCAAGCGTATGAATCAGATCTACGATTTCAACGAGCAGGGCATGTACATAGAGTGCGGCACCGGTACCATCTATAAGCACCTGGAGTGGGTTGCAAACGAGCGCGGATACGCAACCATGCACTATCCCTCCTCTCTTACCTGCTCCACCGTCGGCGGCTTCCTTGCTCACCGCGGTATCGGCGTTTCCTCCACCAAGTACGGAAAGATCGACGATATGGTTCTGGGAATGGAGGTCGTTCTTCCCGACGGTACCATCATCGAGACCTCTCCCGCTCCCAAGCACGCCGCAGGTCCCGACCTTAACCAGATCTTCATCGGTAGTGAGGGTACTCTCGGTATTATGACCAAGGCGCAGATGCGCGTTTACGATATCCCCGAGGAAAGACGCTTCCGCGGCTTCCTGTTCCACAATATGACCGATGCGTTCACCGCTGCCCGCGAGCTTCTCCAGAAGTTCAAGCCCAGCGTAATGCGTCTTTACGACCCCGCAGAAACCGCTTCTCTTATCAAGAAGATCGTCGGCGTTGAGCGCGACGGCGCGTTTATGAACGTTGCTATCGAGGGCGATAGCGAGATGGTTGCTCTTGAGGAGAAGATCCTTCTCAAGACCTTTGCCAAGTACGGTGCCGAGGACCTTGGCTCCGAGTACGGCGAGAAGTGGTGGAAGGAGAAGATCACCTTCTTCTATCCCGGCAATATGATGGACCTCCCCCAGATGTTCGGTACCATGGATACCATCGCTCCCTTCGGAAAGATCGAGAAGATCTACTGGGCAATGAAGGAAGCCATTGAAACCAACTTCCCTCAGGCAAAGTTCATCGCTCACTTCTCTCACTGGTATGAGTGGGGTGCAATGGTTTACGACCGCTTCATTATCGACGGTAAGGACGTTCCCCAGGATCCCCACGAGGCTATGCGCCTCCATAACGCAGTATGGAACTGCGGCGTTCGCACCGCTATTGCCAACGGCGGCGTAGTAAACGACCACCACGGCGTAGGTATCAAGCTCGGCCGCCTTATGAAGGAGCAGTACGGTCCCGCAATGAAGGTATTTGAGGGACTTAAGAAAGAGCTTGACCCCAACGGAATCATGAACCCCTTCAAGCTTGGATTATAATAGGAGGAAGAGATAATGCAATTTTCTAACAAATGTCGCGAGACCGCAGACGCTTGCCGCTTCTGCTGGATGTGCCGCCATATATGCCCCATCGGTAACGTTACGGGTCAGGAGAGAAACACCGCCCGTGCAAGAGCACTTTCCCTTTCCATCGTAATGCGCGGCGCCGCCGAGCTTGATAACGATATCGCAGATAACGTTTACGAGTGCGCTCTTTGCGGAGCTTGCACCGAGGACTGCGCAACCGGTTGGGATCCCGTCATCTTCGCACGTGACGCCCGCCGCGAGATCGTTCTTGCGGGCAGAACCCCCGCTTATATCACTCCCATGCTTGAGAAGTTTGCCGCAAACGGCAGCATCTACGGCGCCGAGGAGGAGAATGAGGATTTCGCAGCCGCTGCCGCAAAGCACGCGGCAAAGACCGACGTTCTGTTCTATATCGGTGAGGATGCCCGCCACGGCGGCAAGAAGAACGCCGCAAAGGCTATTGCCCTTCTTGAGAAGGCAGGCGTTGACTTTACCGTTCTTGCAAACGAGCCCGTAAGCGGCAGAACTCTTTACTTCCTCTGCGGCGACGTTAAGGAAGCAAGAGATTGCATGGAGGCAGCCGCAAAGACCTACGGCGAATACAAGAAGGTAGTATTCTACGATGCAGGCGATGCGAAGACCGCTATGCAGGAGGCAAAGGAGCTTGGCATAGAGTGTGCCGCTTCTCTTGCAAGCTTCCCCGCATATATCGCGGAGCTTATTGATGCAAAGGCTCTTAACGTAAAGAAGGGTGATAAGAAGTACACCTTCCAGGATCCTGCGGCTCTTACCCGCGGCATCGAGGATACCGTAAGCGCAAGAAAGGTTCTTTCCGCTTGCGGTGAGCTTTGCGATATGCTTCTCATCGGCAAGGCAACCGTTCTTGCAGGTCAGAAGATCATGGCAGAGTATATGCCCGCAACCGTTAACGGTATGGCCGCAAAGCGTTGGGTAGACTGCCGTAACATGGGCGGCAAGCTTATGGTTACCGCAGATACCGCAGAGTATCTTGCGCTTGAGGCAACAAAGCCCGAGGGCTTTGAGCTTCTCACCATCGAGGAGGCAGTGCTTCAATGCTTGTAAGTCTTAAGAAGATACTTGCCGATGCGGAAAAGGGCGGCTACTGCGTTCCCGCCTTCAACGTATATAATATGGAGACCGTAATGGGCGTGCTCAAGGCCGCCGAGGAAATGCGCGCTCCCATCATTATGCAGGTTTATCCCCGCCTTATGAAGGAGGAGTGCGGATACTTCCTCTCCCCCGTTATTCTTGCGGCGGCGGCAAAGGCAACCGTGCCCGTATGCTTCCATCTGGACCACGGTCCCTCGGAGCTTGAAACCACCCGTTCTCTCCGCTGGGGCGCTACAGGCATAATGCTTGACGGATCCACCCTCCCCTTTGAGGAGAATATCGCACTCACCAAGAGAGTTGCAGACACCTGCAAGCTGGTTGACGTGCAGGTAGAGGGCGAGCTCGGTCACGTTGGTACCACCAAGGACGAGGATATGGACGAGTTCACCACCCCCGAGGACGCTAAGCGTTTCGTTGAGGAAACGGGCGTTATCTGCCTTGCGGTTGCCGTAGGTACTGCTCACGGCAGATACAAAAAGCCTCCCAAGCTTGATATCGAGCGCATCAAGGCCATCCGCGAGGCAACGAACAACACCGCTCTCGTGCTTCACGGCGGAAGCGGCGTTCCCGACGAGGAGATAAAGAAGGCAGTTAAGGCGGGCATCCGCAAGATGAACTTTGCAACGGATATCTGCTACGCGTTCCTTGATTGCTGCAAGGAGCAGCTTGACGCTCCCGAGCGTATCGTTGCAATAGATAACTTTATGAAGAAGCCTATAGAGGCTGTAAAGGAATTCTGTGTCAGCAGAATAAAGCTTGTTTCCGCTGACGGAAAGGCAGAATAATGGCAAAGATAGTCGGTATCGGCGCCTGTGTTGCCGATACGCTTATAAACGTGCCCAGATATCCCACGGAAGATACGAAAATGCGTGCTACCTCCACCAAGGTAGCCGGCGGCGGCCCCGTAGCAACGGGGCTTGTTGCCGTTTCTAAACTGGGAGTAAGCGCAGGCTATATCGGCGTTCTCTCGGACGATAACGGCGGACTTTTCCTTAAAAAGGATTTTGAAAAGTACGGCGTTTGTACTGCTAATATCGAGATAAAGAGCGGTTACCGCTCCTTTACCTCCGTTATTTGGTTGTCTGCGGAAAGCACCAGCCGCACCTGCGTGTTCGATAAGGGCGATCTTCCTCCCCTTCAGCTTACGGAAGCACAGCGGGGCGCCGTTGCGGAGGCGGATATCCTTATGGTAGACGGCAACGAGCTTGAAGCGGCGGTAGAGGCGGCAAAGCACGCCCATGGGAACGGCACCAAGGTGCTTTACGATTGCGGCGGACTTTACCCCAACGTGGAAAGACTTCTTGCGGAAACGGATATTATGATCCCCTCCGAGGAGTTTGCCATGGGCCACACGGGAGAAAAGACCGCAGAGGATGCGGCAAAGAAGCTTTTTGACACCTATCACCCGGAGGTGGTAGTGGTCACTCAGGGAAAACGCGGCGGCATCCTTTACGATGGAGATAAGCTTATTTCCTATCCCATCTACCCCGCCGAGGTAGTGGATTCCAACGGCTCCGGCGACGTGTTCCACGGCGCCTTTGCGGCGGCACTTGCATACGGCTTCGGCTTTGAAAAGTGCTGTCACTTCTCCAGTGCCGTTTCCGCCATGAAGTGCATGGGCATCGGCGCAAGAGAAAGCGTTCCCTCTTTTGAGGCAGTTAAAAATTATATGAAGGAGAACGGTTATGAACTTTAAAAAGACTTACGTGCCCGCAAAGGGATACACCCGCGTTTGCGAGATAGACAAATGCTCTCTCAAAAAGCTTGAGTTCGGTATCATCGAGCTTGACGCAGGCGAGAGCATCAACTTCAAAACGGGCGATAAGGAATTTGCCTTCATTATGCTTGAGGGTCATTGCAACGTTGCCTGCGGCGATAAGAAGTGGGAAAACGTTGGTAACAGAAACACCGTTTTTGAAAATAAGAAGGCAGAGAGCATTTACGTCGGCAGAGACGATGAGTGCGATATCACCGCTATCGACCATATAAAGATCGCCGTTTGCGGCACTCCCGTTAAGGAAAAGACCGAGGCGCAGGTCCTCCGCGAGGATCACGTTGTCCTCAAGACCCTCGGCAGAGTTCCCTTTGAGCGCGAGACCAGCTTCCTTGTAGACGGCAACTCCAACGCAAAGGTGCTCACCATCGGCGAGTGCTACGTTACCGAGGGTAACTGGGCGGGCTTCCCCCCTCACAAGCACGATGAGAACAATATGCCCGTAGAGTGCATCTGCGAGGAGATCTACTACTTCCTTTACGAGCCCAAACAGGGCTTTGCGGTTCAGTGCCTCTATACCGCCGACGGGGAGATCGACGAAGCCTACCGCGTTCAGAACGACGAGCTGGTTGAGTTCCCCTACGGCTACCACACCACCGTTTCCACCCCCGGCTACAAGACCTACTTCCTGTGGCTGATGGCAGGAGATTATCAGGGATTTAATCGCAGCAACGATCCTATACATAATTGGATCAAGTAATCAGCCTAAAAATTCTTCCGTATACTTCGGAATGTGCGACAGGCACGACCTTGACGTACGTAAGTACGCCTGCGCCGTAACGTATCTCGCGCAAGCGAGATAGACGCGACCGAAGGGAGCCGACCGCTTGCGGTCGATGATAAAACCTATCTTCCTTCCTCGTCTACGAAACAATTTTAGCGGCTGTGGCTATAGGGTTTGCGCCTTGCTGCGAAACAATTTTATCTTAATCACGCTAATGTTACTATATTATTAGCCTTCTCCTGTGGGAGAAGGGGGACCGCTTGCGGTGGATGAGGAGAATTATAAAATTGCTTTTCGCAAGCGAAAAGCTACCTTAATTATTCATCATTCATCATTCATTATTCATTAAAAAGATGCACAAGGATGCATTTGTGCATCCTTGTGCATCTTTTTCAGAGGTAATTATGAAATATTTACTTGGAGTTGATTTCGGCGGCGGTGCTTCCAAGGCAACGCTTCTGGGCGTTGACGGCAAGGTCTACGCCACCGCAACCTACGAATATCCCACCTACTATCCCGCTCCCGGCTGTGCGGAGCAGGATCCCGAGGACTGGTACAAGGCTACCGTTGCAAACGTGCGCGCCGTTATGGAAAAAAGCGGCGCCGCCCCCACGGATATCCTTGCCCTTTCTCTGGATGCCGCAACTCACACCGCCGTCCTGTGCGATGAGGAGGGAAGAGCGGTGCGCCCCGCCATCTACTGGACGGACACCCGTTCCGTAAGGGAGGTCAAGGAATTACGCGAAAGCCACGGCTCTCTTATCTTTGAGCAGGCGCTTCATAATATTGATACTATATGGACTCTCCCCCAGATACTGTGGGTAAAGAATAACGAGCCCGAGCTTTTTGCAAAAACCAAGCGCATTATGTTCGCAAAGGACTACGTGCGCCAAAAAATAACCGGCGACAGAGTCACCGACCGAATTGAAGCCCAGGGAAGTATGCTTTATAACTGCCCCCAAAAAAAGTGGTCGGAGGAGCTGTGCGCTCTTGCGGGAGTAAGGGAGGAACAGCTTCCCGCTCTTGCAGACCCCACCGATATCGTTGGAAAGGTACGCGCCGAGGCTGCCGCCGATCTGGGCATTGCCGAGGGTTGCCCCGTGCTTGCGGGTATGACGGACACCGTTGCGGAGGTTTTTGCCGCAGGAGCCGTCAATAAAAAGAACGTGACTCTGAAGCTTGCCACTGCGGGCAGGATATGCGTTATCACCGATAAGGCGCATCCCTCCGTGCATCTGGTGAATTACAGCCACATCACAAACGGCCTTTGGTACCCCGGCACCGCAACCAAGTCCTGTGCCGCATCCCTCCGCTGGTTCAGAGATACCCTTGGCTGTATGTCATACCGCGAGCTTGACGAGGGCGCGGAGAAGATCTCCGTCGGCTGTGACGGGCTTATGTTCCATCCTTATCTGAACGGCGAGCTTACCCCCTATGCCGATCCCGCCCTTTGCGGCTCCTTTATCGGCATACGCGCAGGCCACACCAAGGCGCACTTTACCCGCGCAGTGCTTGAGGGCGTTGCAATGTCCCTTATGGACTGCAAAAAGGCTCTTGACGGTCTGAATATTCCCATGGACGATTACGCAACCGCCATCGGCGGCGGTGCCGCATCTCCCCTGTGGCGGCAGATCGTTTCCGATGCTCTCGGCATAAAGCTTCAGCTGCGTAATATAAGCGATTCCTCCTTTGGCTCCGCAATGCTTGCGGGCATTGCCGCAGGCGTTTTCGCTTCCCCCGAGGATGCCCTCGCAAAATGCTCCGCCATAAAAAACGAGACCGTCCCCAACCCCGAAAACACCGAAAAGTACGAAAAATTATTCGAGAAATACAAAGCGGTTCACGATGCTTTGGCACCTATATATCACGGATAAACGGGACAGAGGCGCCGTCCCCTACGATGATGAACCATCCGATTCGTAGGGGAGGGGCTTGCTCCTCCCGTAAATCAGGAGGCAAATATGCCCAAAATACTTGTACTTGCAAAAATAATAGAAGGCGATCTCAACCCCTTTGACGGTGCGGCGCTTGAGACGGCGCTCCGCGTAAAGGACGCAGAGGTCACCGTTATCTCTATGTGCCCCAAGACCGCCGAGCCCGCGCTCCGCGCACTCACGCGCCTTGGCGTGCATCACGTCACCCTGCTTACCGACCGCGTGTACGCAGGCTCCGACACCCTTGCCACCTCCTATATTCTCTCCCTTGCCGTCAAGCGCGCGGGATACGATATGATATTCTGCGGCCGCCAGACCACTGACGGCGATACGGGTCAGGTGGGCCCCTGCCTTGCGGAGATGCTTGGTATACCCTGCCTCACCAACGTTATGAAAGAGCCGATCATAGGAGAGGGAAAAATTGAATGCGTAACCCGCTTTGGGGAGGAAAGTGCGGCTCTCCCCGCCCTTCTCACCTTTGAGAGAATGTGCAATCTCCGCGCTCCCTCTATTTTCAGCCGCGAAAAGGATATAGAGATCCTTACAAACGACCATATAGGTGCCGACCCCGCTCTTTGCGGTCTCGGCGGCTCCCCCACCCGCGTTCTCTCCGTAGAGGAGAACGATAAGGGCAGGCGCCGTTGCACCTTTATTTCTTCCGCAGAGCTTCCCGCTCTTCTTGACTCTCTTGCGGGGGAGCAGGCAAAGACGGAGGAATATCCCGAGGCAGAAAACAAAATGGAGCATATTGCCGTTATCGGCAAAAAGCCCTACGCACGTGCCGCCGCTCTGGCAAAAAGGGTCACGGTCATCGAAAGCACCGATGCGGACGAGATCTGCGATCAGGTAAAAAGCCTTGACCCCGATGCCGTTCTCTGGGCGGCAGACCTGTGGGGCAGAAGGACCGCCCCCCGCCTGTCAGCACGGCTTTCCTGCGGCCTTTGCGCCGACTGCACGGAGCTGGAGACCGACGGAGAAACCCTCTTTATGCACCGCCCCGCCCGCAGCGGCAACGTGGTTGCCAAAATAAAATGCGTCACCCGTCCCCAGACCGCAACGGTGCGCTGTGCCGAAGGCTCGGGAGGCCTTATAATTGCCGCAGGCAAGGGAATCGAAGATAAGCTTGAAGCCGTAAAGAAAATGGCGGAAAAATACGGCGCGGAGCTTTGCGCCTCACGCCCCCTGGTGGACGAAGGTAAAATGCCCTATAGCTCCCAGATCGGTCTTACGGGGCGCAACGCCGCCCCCGCCGTATATCTGGCAATCGGCATCTCCGGTGCCGTCCGCCACACCTGCGCCATAGAAAACGCAGGAAAAATAATCGCCTGGAACCCCGACAACTCCGCACGAATATTCGACTACGCCGATTACGGCATAGTAGAGGAGTTTTAACGGGGATGGAGAACGAAGAAGGTTAGAGAACGAAGGATAATGCGGGGGATTTCTTGAAAGAAATCCCCCGCGCCCCCAAAGAACTTTAATACTACTCGTTTGCGAAGCAAACATATCGCACGCGAAGCGTATGTAGCATTTTGTAAAAATATATCGCAGATCCCGCAAGGGATCTATATCTCCGTGTGGTTTCACCCAACCGTAGGGGCGACCGTCGGTCGTCCGCAAGCGATAAACGAGACGTTTCTTTGCGCTAATGACTCCTCATCCGTCAGTCTTCGGCTGCCACCTTCTCCCACAGGAGAAGGCTAACGAGAGCCTTCCCCAGAAGGAGAAGGGGGACCGCGTTAGCGGTGGATGAGGTGTGAGTGCGCAGTGACAATTACCATCTCTGCCGCCTCTTTACGCAACTCCTTCCGTCTTTGCCTACGGCAAATCCACCTCCCTCCGCAGGGAGGCTAACTCAAGGCTTCCCCTTGAGGTGAAGCTCCCGCAAAGCGGGTGATGAGGTGTGCTCGGAAGCCAAACTAACTTAAGGCCCCTTTGTGCAAAGGGGGCTCCGCGAAGCGGTGGGGGATTGTTTTTCGTCGATCACTAATTTATGCCTTCTCCCGCAAAACCCTCAAGAAGGAGCCATGGTAGGGGACGGCGCTTTCAACCACCGCGAGCGGTGAGCTCCCGTTGGTCGCGCTCACCACTTCGGGGTTCCATTAGCATCCTCCAACGGAGGCGATGATAGGTCGTCCGTTCGTTACCCGGATCGCCGGCGCGGCAACACAATTTTATATGCAAAGCAAAACGCACCGTATCCTTTAGGGATGTCGGTGCGTTTATTTGTGCTTACGGCGTTTTGCTGTTTATACTATTTTTCATCGGTAGGGGCATCCGTTACGGTATCGGATGTACTTACGTCGCTATCCGTATAACGCCAAGTGATAGTATACTCAACTCCGAACGCCTTGCCGATGCTGTTGACGTAGCTTGCAAGAAGCTTCTTCGTGTTTTCTTCGGCTGTGGAAAGCAGCAGGGTGTTCTCTTTCGCCTTTGATACCATTATGGATTGCGCTTCGGCGAGGGCGTTTATCTCGTCCTCTGCAGTAATCTTTGCGGAGTTTTTATCAACTATGTAATTGCCCTTGTTCAGCTCCACGATCTCGGAACCGAGTATTTTTGCGGGAGGCAGAGTAATTGTAACGTTGGTTCCCTCTGCGTCTATTTTCAGCTTGGTCACGTCAATTCCGACTGTTACCTTGCCCGTATACTCTATCCAGAAGTGTGCGTCCTTTTTTATCCATAAAAACTGCATTCGCTCCTCGTCTGTGAACTTTGCAACGTTATGAAAATAGCATTCCGTGCTTGCAAGCTCGCAAATGTTTTTCATTTGTTCAAAATCGGGCACGAACGTTGCTTCGGGGGCTTTGCTTCCGCAAGAAAATAGCGAAAGGCACGTAAGAACGGAGAATAAGATCAATATAAGCCTTTTCATCTTTCCGTAGCCTCCTGATTGATAATGATGGAATATTCGGGGTCGATGCTCTCAACAAATGGCTTTATAAGTGCTTCCATGCATTTTTTTGCGTTATTGCTTCCCAATTCGTAAAGTGCCGGCTGATATCTGCAGGCTCTGTCCGCATCTGCCTTGCATTCCTCAAAGGCTTTTGCGGAAACCGAAGATTTGTTGACTTTGTCGTTATTAAAAATAAAATCAAGGGAAGCAATATCCACGGTAATTTGGGTTATCTCCATGGGCGGAAGCTCCACTGTCACGGTCTTATTTTCCGTATCCACGGAAAGAGTCATCTCGCTCAAATCAAATCCTACCTTAACCGTTGCCTCGTAGCTGACGTAGTAGTCTATTTCAAGAGGCTTTTTCTCGTTATACACCTGTGCTATACCGTTGTAAACGGACTCAAATGTGGAAATGCTGCTGGTTTCGATTATTTCCTGCAAGGCCGACTGCGTGATTATCACGGGCTCGGGGTCGACGGACTCAGTGCTTTTTCTTCCCATTATAAACACGCACAGCAAAACGATAACTGCAGTCACAAAAAGCACTGCCGCTTTGAAAAACTTGCTTTTCATAATCTTTGCCAAATCAGGTTTTTTAGATTTCTTTCCCATAGTTGCCTCCTTTTGACATTCACCGAATGTCATTGTCGAGTTGATTATAACATATAATCAGCTTGATGACAAGCACTGAATGTCAAAAAGGTGGAAAAATGTTTATAAATAAAACAAAAGAGGGAAAAAACAACATTTGCGGAGCAAACGTGTCGAAATTTCGCAAAGGCATGGGGATCTCGCAAAGAGAACTTGCAGACAGACTGCAGCTCGTTGGTCTTGACGTAGATAAAAACGCCGTGCAAAGAATGGAAAGCGGACAGCGCTTCGTTACGGACATAGAGCTTGTTTGCCTTGCAAAGGTCTTGGACTGCGGCGTCGCCGCTTTGCTTGAAACGGAGCAAGCATAGGGGAAAAGTTGAAGAGTTGGAGAACGAAGGATAATGCGGGGGATTTCTTGAAAGAAATCCCCCGCGCCCCCTTAGAACTTCAAAAGGGATAATTATAAAGGATAATAAAGGATAATAAAGGGTGGCAGGGGCGACCATTAGCCTTCCCCTTGAGGGTTTCGCGGTGGTGAATTGATGTCCGGGGGACATCAAGAGCCGCGAAAGGACCGACCCGCAGGGAGACAAGGGAACCGC
This sequence comes from Oscillospiraceae bacterium, assembly GCA_015064505.1. Taxonomy (GTDB): domain Bacteria; phylum Bacillota; class Clostridia; order Oscillospirales; family CAG-272; genus RUG12395. Next base: position 9,416 of record SVSB01000031.1, on the reverse strand, counting down.
AAAGCGGGTGATGAGGTGTGCTCGGGAGGCGAAATCATCACCCCTTGCAGGGTGGCTCGCAAGCTCGCGTCTACTCCTTCGGAGTACGGTTCGCCTCCCCTACAAAACTCGTTTGCGCAGCAAACATATCGCACGCGAAGCGTATATATCATCGCGGATTGATATATCGCAGATCCCGCAAGGGATCTATATCGCCGCGTGACCGTCCTTTGGACGTCACGTAAGCCTTCCCCAGAAGGAGAAGGGGGACCGCGTTAGCGGTGGATGTGGTGTGAGTGCGCAGTGACAATTACCATCTCTGCCGCCTCTTTACGCAACTCCTTCCGTCTTTGCCTACGGCAAATCCACCTCCCTCCGCAGGGAGGCTAACTCAAGGCTTCCCCTTGAGGTGAAGCTCCCGCAAAGCGGGTGATGAGGTGTGCTCGGAAGCCAAACTAACTTAAGGCCCCTTTGTGCAAAGGGGGCTCCGCGAAGCGGTGGGGGATTGTTTTTCGTCGATCACAATCCCTCCGCCTCGTTCCTCGGCACCTCCCTTTACACAAGGGAGGCAAACGAGAGCCTTCTCCCGCAAAACCCTCAAGAAGGAGGCATGGTAGGGGACGGCGCCCCTGTCCCGTGTGTATCTAAGAAAGGATCTTGCGGCGCAATATGATTGGACTCCTCATCCGTCAGCCTTCGGCTGCCACCTTCTCCCACAGGAGAAGGCAAACGAGAGCCTTCTCCAGTAGGGGAAAGGTGTCACATAAGCGGTGGATGAGGTGTATGCGGAAGCCAAACAAGAGGCTCCCTCGGGATAGGATGCGAATAATCTCCTTTTCCGCTCAAATTGTCATAAAAACCCATAAAAACCCGCAAAAATGTATTAAAAAGTCCTTGATTTTTCCGCAAAACGGTGGTATGCTATATGAGCCGCGGAAAACGGGGCGCTTTTTTATGCCCTGCGGATCAACAATATATATATAAAGGAAGCGATTTTTTGACTACTTTACTTTCGGTTTCGGTAGCCCTTATGGTGGGCCTTTTGATGACCCGTGCGTTCAAGCCTCTTAAATTACCCGCAGTTACCGCATATCTTATTGCGGGAGTGCTTATAGGGCCTTACTGCCTTGGCGCTCTCGGCATAGACGGTCTTGGTTTTCCCTCCGGGGAGTCCGTGGCGGCTCTTTCCCTTATTTCTGAGGTTGCTCTTGGCTTTATTGCTTTCTCCATCGGTAACGAGTTCCGTATGGAGGAGCTTAAGAAGACGGGTAAGCAGGCGTTCGTTATCGGCGTTTTTCAGGCGCTTGCGGCAACGCTCTTCGTTGACCTTGCTCTTCTTGCGGTTCATTTCATAATGCCCGATAAGCTTACGGTGCCGCAGCTTATCACCCTTGGCGCCATTGCAACGGCAACGGCACCCGCCGCAACTCTGATGGTTGTCCGTCAGTATAAGGCAAAGGGACCTCTCACCAATCTGCTTCTTCCCATAGTAGCTCTTGACGATGCGGTAGGTCTTATCGTGTTTGCCGTATCCTTCGGTATCGCAAAGACACTTGTCAGCGGACAGGTGGATCTTTTCTCCATAATCGTCAATCCCATCGTGGAGATATTCCTCTCCCTGCTTCTCGGCGCTGTTATGGGTTGGGTGCTTACTCAGCTTGAAAAGCTCTTCAACTCCAACACCAACCGTCTCAATCTGACTATCGGAGCGGTATTCCTTACCGCCGCCATCTCCATGATAGATTTCCACGTTGGACCCGTGCACGTGTCCTTCTCCTCGCTGCTCGTCTGCATGATGCTGGGAACCGTGTTCTGCAATATCTGCCCCCTTTCCCACGATCTTATGGCGGGCGCGGACAAGTGGACCTCCCCTCTGTTCGCTACCTTCTTCGTATTAAGCGGTGCAGAGCTGGAGCTTTCCGTATTTGCCGATTGGGCGATAGTTGTTATCGGTATCGTGTACATACTGTTCCGCTGCCTCGGTAAGTACTCCGGCACCTTCGTCAGCGCAAAGATGACAAAATGCTCCCCCGAGATATGCAAGTATCTGGGCGTTACCCTGTTCCCCCAGGCGGGCGTTGCTCTTGGTATGTGCTCCATTGCCATGCAGCTTGGCGCTGAGGGAACCCTTATCCGTAATATCACCCTTTTTGCGGTGCTGATATACGAGGTGTTCGGCCCCGTTATGACCCGTCAGGCTCTTACCGCCGCAGGCGACATAACCCCCATCCCTCACGAGGTAAAGATGCGCCGCCATACGAAGCTTGCGGAAGCCAAGGAAAGAAAAACGAAATAACCTGCCTTCAAAATTCTTCCGCATACTTCGTTGCGAAGACGGGCGCGACCTCAGCGTATTAAATACGCCGTCGCCCTCGCCCGTCATTGCGCCTCGTCTGCGAAACAATTTTGCGGCGGCAGGATAATTGTAATGCAAGGATTATTGAGAATCGTAGGGGAGGGGTCTCCCCTCCCGCGGTACGTAATTATAGGCGGGAGGCGGAACGGCTCGGCTCCACCAATCAATATCACGTAAATTGATATATAGAAAACACGCATAGCCTTTGGCAAGTACCGCCATCAGCTGTGCGTTTTTCTTTGTGTATTTCCGGAAAAACAAGTTTTTGCGTTTTTTGCCCCATATCACAATGGGTTTCCCGCGTAAAAGAATGGTTTGATAATTAAAGGAATCCTTTAGTTGCTCTGCGGCACGCCGTTATTGATTGTATCTTTAATGTACTGTATAATAAGTACGGATCGAGGGCCTGCGATACTTAATCATATAGGAGAAACGCAGTATGAAACTTCTCATAGGTGAGAAAATAAGCTATTACAGAAAACAGAAAAATATGACCCAGGAGCAGCTTGCCAATCAGATCGGTATTTCTGCACAGGCTGTTTCGGGCTGGGAAAGGGAAGTGGGGTATCCCGATATCACTCTTCTCCCCGGTATCTCACATGCACTTGGTATTTCCATCGATGAACTGATGGGAAATGATGAAATCGGAGTAAATGAGGATATCAAAAACTTTTATGAGAGATTTTGGAGATTTGACAGCACAAGAAAATTGAACCTTGCCTTAGAATATTATCACAAATATCCCGAAAAGTATGAAATTGCCGACACTCTCATCAGAGTATTGTCAGACTGGGGCTTTGCAAACGCTCCAAAACACTTTTCTTTAATGCGCGAAGCCTGTACAAGAATTATTGAGTACTGCACAGACAGTAACATTCGGTTCAATGCGGTAGCTGCAATGAGCAGATGGGCGGAAGACGATGAGGCAGAACGTTGGCTGAACATGAATCCGAAAATGCATAGTAATATCCGTGGCGAGGTTCTTGAAGAGAGATTGTTGAACAAAGGAAAACATGAGGAAATGAAACAACAGAGGCTAAAAAACAATCTTAGTCTGATGCTTCATGCCGTTTCTAAAACAGTTGAACCCACGGGAAATCCCAAAGAAGCTGTCGAGCATTACGGGTACTTGCGAAAGCTAATACAAACCTTCGGAGAAAAGGGTGATATTCCTGATGGATGGCTCTGTAAGTATGCTTATATCACCATGAAGAATGCGGCGGGACTTTTCGGCGCGGGGCGCATCGAAGAAGGGTTCGAACTATTTGAGGAAGCCATGCGTGCATACAAAAAACACTTTGAACTTCCGGACGGTGTCCCCCTATCCTTGGGCGCACCGGGCTTTTTCGGAGATATCGCTGTGAAAAAATATACTGTTTCCGGGTTGTGTGACAGTTATACGATAGATTTTGAGGGATCCTCATACTATATGCAGAATGCTCCTTTCTTATATCACATGTTGACTGAAGATTCCGGTTTACAGGGTGGCTTCGAAAACGTTCGAAATGATTCACGATTTAAAAAAGCTGTGGAAGAAGCGAAATCGCTTGCGGATGAGTGGCGTAAAAAGCGGGGAGAGTAAGATCATCCGAAAGGGAACGCTGCACCTTTCTGTCTTACGTAGCCATTTATTACGATGGTTGCTTATCAGCAAAAGCTGTAACAAATGTCATCTTTCACTTTACAACGCTTTGAATTTGCGGTACAATAATTGCGCAAGTATTTTGCATAGCTATAAATGACGCATACGAGCTATGAAAGCACGCACCTAAACTTCACCGGAGGTTAAAAATGTCCGATATCATAAAATACAACGGCGATTTTGAAAGCATTATTGAAATCATCGAGCGGTCAAAAACCCGGGCGATACGGGCGGTAAACGCCGAAATGATTGAAATGTATTGGCAGATCGGAGAATACATCAGCAAAAAAGCCGTGAGTGACGGTTGGGGAAAAAGCGTCGTTCAAGATTTTGCAGATTTTCTCAAGCGCGAATATCCTTCCGCCAGCGGTTTTTCGGCACAAAACATTTGGCGAATGAAGCAGTTTTACGAAACATACAAAGGAAACGAAAAACTCTCACCGCTGGTGAGAGAAATTACGTGGTCTAACAATTTGCTCATCATGGCGGGCTGTAAGACCGATGAATCCAAAGAGTTTTATTTGAGACTTTGCATTGCCAACGGTTACGGAAAGCGTGAGCTTGAAAGGCAGATCGACAGCATGCTGTTTGAGAGAACGATGCTCTCATCCGAAAAAAACAAAGCGTTAATAGCGCAAAATCCTGCTATCGGAGCCCTTCGCGATTCCTACGTGCTGGAATTTTTGGATATTCCCGAGGAATACAAGGAAAAAGACTTGCGTAGATCCATTATTGCAAATTTAAAACAGTTTATTTTGGAATTCGGTAAGGACTTTACCTTTATGGGTGAGGAGTATCGCGTTCAAGTGGGCAACACGGATTTCTTTATCGATCTGCTGTTCTACAACCGCGCCCTTTCTTGCCTTGTGGCCATTGAATTGAAGGTTGGCAAGTTCAAGCCCGAGCATCTCGGTCAATTGAACTTTTATTTGGAAGCTCTGAACCGGGATGTGAAAAAGCCAAACGAAAATCCCAGCGTAGGTCTCATACTTTGCACCTATAAGGATGATACGGTAGTTGAATACGCTTTAAGCAGCAATCTTTCGCCTGCGATGGTTGCCGATTACACTTTGAAATTGCCGGATAAAAAGTTGTTGGAATTAAAGCTGCGCGAGATAGCAATGCTTGCGGAAAATGCAGAAAATTGAGGGGGACAGTCGAGGACTCCTAACCCTTCGACGGGAAAACGATATATAACGCAGGGGAGGGGTCTCCCCTCCCGCGGTACGTAATTATCGGCGGGAGGCGGAACGGCTCCCCTACGTCAAAAACGGGAACAAAACGCGTTTTGTTCCCGTTTTCGGTTATAAAACCCGCGAAACGGGCAATAATTTCCGTGTGCTTTAAAAAATTAAAAAAAATATTGACTTTTAGAATTGCCTGTGTTAGAATATATGCTGTCAATTTATGTTCGAGCAGTGTGCTTGTGCGTAGAAGACAATATCGAAGAAAAGGAGGAACAGTATGCCAACCTTTAATCAGCTGGTAAAAAACGGTCGTGCAAAGAGCCAGTACAAGTCCAAGTCTCCCGTACTTCAGAAGGGCTTCAACTCCCTTGAGAACGTACCCACCGACTTGCCTTCTCCCCAGAAGAGAGGCGTTTGCACCAAGGTTACTACCGTAAGCCCTAAGAAGCCTAACTCCGCGCTCCGTAAGATCGCCAGAGTAAGACTTACTAACGGTCTTGAGGCAACAACCTACATTCCCGGAATTGGCCACAACCTTCAGGAGCACTCCGTCGTTCTTATTCGCGGCGGCCGTGTACGTGACCTGCCCGGATGCCGTTACCACATCATACGCGGAACACTTGATGCTCAGGGCGTTGCAGGACGTAACCAGAGCCGTTCCAAGTACGGCGCAAAGAGACCTAAGAAATAAGACTTCCATAAATTAAATAAACGTATGGACGTTTTGTGCCGTCGATGTGATTACCCGGATAAAGGACATGCTTTCCTTGCTATACATCCCCGTATCAATCAGATTGCACTTACGGAAGAAGTCTTTCGAGTACCTGTGAACTCATAATTATTATGAAGGAGGGAAGAAAAAGTGCCAAGAAGAGGACAAATTTCTAAAAGAGACGTACTCCCGGATCCTCTCTACAATTCCAAGCTCGTAACCAAGCTTGTTAACAACATTATGCTTGACGGTAAGAAGGGTGTTGCCCAGAAGATCGTATACGATGCTTTTGCTGAAGTAGAGGCTAAGGCAGGCCAGAATGCTCTGGAAGTATTCCAGGCAGCACTTGAGAACGTAATGCCCGTTCTTGAGGTTAAGGCTCGCCGCGTTGGTGGTTCTAACTACCAGGTTCCTATGGAAGTACGTGCAGAGCGTCGTCAGACCCTCGGTCTGAGATGGATCGTTGCATTCTCCAGAAGCCGTTCCGAGAGAACCATGGCTGAGAGACTTGCAGCAGAGATCCTTGATGCTAAGAACAGTGCCGGCGGTGCGTTCAAGAAGAAAGAAGAAACGCACAGAATGGCAGAGGCGAACAAGGCTTTCGCCCATTACAGATATTGATAGGCGAATTGCTTTTAAGGAGAAACAGCATTTATGGCTAGAGATATTTCGCTTCAAAAGACAAGAAATATCGGTATCATGGCCCACATCGATGCCGGTAAGACCACCACTACCGAGCGTATACTTTTCTACACCGGTAGAACTCACAAGCTTGGTGAGACCCACGAGGGTGCGGCTACCATGGACTGGATGGCTCAGGAGCAGGAGAGAGGTATTACCATCACTTCCGCTGCTACCACCTGCTATTGGACCCACACCAAGTACCACGATGATCCTGCTGCCGCTAACGCGAACAAGCACAGAATCAATATAATCGATACCCCCGGTCACGTTGACTTTACCGTAGAGGTTGAGCGTTCTCTCCGCGTGCTTGACGGTTCCGTTACCGTTTTCTGCGCAAAGGGTGGCGTTGAGCCCCAGTCCGAGACCGTATGGCGCCAGGCAGACAAGTACGGCGTACCGCGTATGGCTTACATCAACAAGATGGACATTACCGGTGCAAACTTCTACCGTGTCGTTGACATGATGAAGGAGCGTCTGCGTACCAATCCCGTTCCGATCCAGCTCCCCATCGGTGCTGAATCCGACTTCCGCGGTATCATCGACCTGATGACCATGGAGGCTGACGTTTATTACGACGAGCTTGGTAAGGATATGCGCGTTGAGGCTATTCCCGCTGATATGCAGGAAAAGGCTCAGGAGTATCACGATGCAATGGTTGAGGCCATCTGCTCCACGGATGACGAGCTGATGGAAAAGTTCTTCGAGGGTGAGGAGATCTCCATCGACGAGCTTAAGGCGGCTCTCCGCAAGGCTACCATCGATAACCTTATCGTTCCCGTAGTTTGCGGAACCTCTTACCGTAACAAGGGCGTTCAGAAGCTCCTTGACGCGGTTCTCGACTATATGCCCTCTCCTCTCGACATTCCCGCCATCAAGGGTGTTACTCCTGACGGCGAGGAGGATTGCAGACCTGCGGACGACAACGCTCCCTTCTCTGCACTTGCATTCAAGATCATGACCGACCCCTACGTTGGAAAGCTTTGCTTCTTCCGCGTATACTCCGGTACCGCTAAGGCAGGCGACGTTATTTACAACTCCTCCAAGGGCGGACGCGAGCGCTTCGGCCGTATTCTTCAGATGCACGCAAACGACAGAACCGACCTTGATGAGGTACATGCAGGCGATATCGCCGCAGTTGTTGCAGTTAAGAACACCACCACCGGTGATACCTTCTGCGACGACAAGGCACCCATCATTCTTGAGTCTATGGAGTTCCCGGAGCCCGTTATTCGCGTAGCTATCGAGCCCAAGACCAAGGCAGGTCAGGAGAAGATGGGTATCGCTCTTGCAAAGCTTGCAGAGGAGGACCCCACCTTCCGTACCTACACCGATGACGAGACCGGTCAGACCATCATCGCCGGAATGGGCGAGCTTCACCTTGAGATCATCGTTGACAGACTTCTGCGCGAGTTCAAGGTAGAGGCAAACGTTGGTAAGCCTCAGGTTGCATACAAGGAGACCATCCGCCGCAAGGCAGATCAGGATACCAAGTACGCACGTCAGTCCGGTGGTAAGGGTCAGTACGGTCACGTTAAGATCACCATCGAGCCCAACGAGCCCGGCAAGGGCTACGAGTTCATCAACTCCGTTACCGGCGGTGCAATTCCCAAGGAATTCATCGGACCTGTTGACGCAGGTATCCGCGGTGCTATGGAGACCGGTGTACTTGCAGGCTACAACGTAGTTGACGTTAAGGTCAACCTCTACGATGGTTCTTACCACGAGGTCGACTCTTCCGAGATGGCGTTCAAGATCGCCGGTTCTATGGCGTTCAAGGAAGCTATGAGAAAGGCAGACCCCGTTCTTACCGAGCCTATCATGAAGGTCGTAGTTACTACTCCCGATGATTACATGGGAGACGTAATGGGAGATATCAGCTCCCGCCGCGGCCAGATCCTCGGTATGGACCCCGTAAGCGGCGCTCAGCAGATCACCTGCCACGTTCCGCTTTCCGAGATGTTCGGTTATGCAACTGCCCTCCGTTCCAGAACCCAGGGCCGTGCAAGCTACTCCATGGAGCCCAGCCACTTCGCTGAGGTGCCCAAGAGCATCCAGGATACCATCATCGCTCACCGCGAGAACAGATAAGTATCTTAATAATAAAATTTAAACTATAAACAAACACAAATTACAGGAGGAAAACAAAATGGCAAAGGCAAAATTTGAAAGAACCAAGCCCCACGTCAACATTGGTACTATCGGCCACGTTGACCACGGTAAGACCACTACCACCGCAGCTATCACCAAGTTCCTTTCTCTCTCCAACGGTAACATCGATTTCATGGCATACGACCAGATCGATAACGCTCCCGAGGAGAAGGCAAGAGGTATCACGATCAACACCCGTCACGTTGAGTACGAGACCGCAGCTCGTCACTACGCTCACGTTGACTGCCCCGGCCACGCCGACTACGTTAAGAACATGATCACCGGTGCTGCTCAGATGGATGGCGCTATCCTCGTAGTTGCAGGTACCGACGGTCCTCTTCAGCAGACCCGCGAGCACGTTCTTCTTGCTCGTCAGGTTGGCGTTCCCGCAATCGTTGTATTCCTTAACAAGTGCGACCTCGTTGACGACGACGAGCTTCTCGATCTCGTAGAGATGGAAGTTCGTGACCTCCTCAGCGAGTACGATTTCCCCGGCGACGATATTCCGATAATCCGTGGTTCTTCCCGCGACGCTCTCGAGTCCACCAGCACCGATCCTAACGCTCCCGAGTACGTTTGCATGAAGGAGCTTATGGACGCTGTTGACGAGTACATTCCTACTCCCGACAGAATGGCAGACCTTCCCTTCCTTATGCCCGTCGAGGACGTATTCTCCATCTCCGGCCGTGGTACCGTTGCTACCGGTCG